>CAMDVZ010000009.1 GCA_945878895.1 Caenispirillum bisanense
GCTGCTGTCCGAACCACGATCCAGGCTGGCCTCGGCACGCTAACCAGCATGGGGGTTAGCGTCGTCGACCCGACCCGGAAAACGACCGTCGGAGGCCGGCTCGTCCACCGGCGCCGGGAGAAAATGACCGGCCGCCTCGAATCACCGCCCTCGAAACGGGCCAAAATCGGAGCCCGATCAAGTCCGCACGTTCACACATCCCGGTTCCGATGCGGACGCCGCGACAAGTCCGGTTTCGACTTTCGTTCATGCCTGCCGCCGCCAAAGCGAGGGAAGGTATGAATCATGAACGATTCCAGTCAGTTACGATCTCCGAACAACGGGCTTTACCGCAACCGACACCCTCGCTGCGCGCGGCGCGGGCCGGCGGTTCACGCCAGCGCGGCGTCCATCAGATCGGCCGGTAGCTCCATACAGCGCGCGGCATCGGTCCAGACCAGGAAACAACGGATCGTTTTACCCGGGTAAATCTCCGCCACGATCCGCCGGTACAATGCCATCTGTCGCCGGTAGACCCGCGCGACGCCGGCGGGATTGGCGGGCGGCGGGCGGTTGGTCTTGAAATCGGCGATCAGGACGGCGTCGGCGGCCACCGCCAGCCGGTCGATCTGGCCGCTGACGATCACCGGCCCCGAGGGCAACGACACCACGCCGACGATTGGCACTTCGGCCCGCGAGCCGGCGCCGAACAGCGCCGCGGCGTCGGGCGACGCCAGCACCGCCAGCGCCTCGTCCAGCCACGTGGCTTGCGTCGTGTCGTCGAGTGCAAGCCCCGGCCGCGCCAGCCAGCGCCGGCCGGCCTCGACCCGGTCGCCGGCCTCGACGTCGGGCAGGACTTGCAGCAGCCGGTGCAGGATGTTGCCGCGCTGGAAGCGGCGCGCGTCGTCGGGCGACAACGGCGAGCGCACCGGCATGTCGGACCGGCCGCCGCCGAGCGCCCGGCTTTCGGGCTGGTCCTCGTCGTCGGGTCGCGAGGGCAGCAGCGGGCGCGGCGGCGATGGCTCGGCGGGCGCCGTCCGCTCGATCCACGCCGGCATCGGCGCCTCGGGTTCCTTCGCGGCTGTATCGTCCCTGGCCGGCGCTTCCGTCCCGCGCCGCAGCCGCAATCCCTCGCCCATCCAGCCATTGCGCGGGCCGAGCCAGGCCACCGGGTCGGTGAAGTCGAACGGTACGACCTCGACGCCGGATGGCGTGGCGGGCGGCGCATCTTCCTCGCGTGGCGCGGCGCGGCGCTGGTCGCCGGCGATCAGCCCATCGCGCACCAGATGGTACCAGGAGTCGGGTTTGGGCTTCCGGGTCCCGTGCCAGCCCGCGACGTAGAGCCGGTCGGCCGCCCGCGTCAGCGCGACGTACAGGAGGCGGTGGTGTTCGGCGGCGGCGAGGCGCTCGCGTTCGGCTTCCAGCGCGCCGACGCGGGCGACCCGCGTCTCGTCCTTGCGGAACGCCCATAGCGGCAGATCCTCGCCGGTCCACAGCACGCGCGGCTGGCGGCCGAGATCGGCGCAGGTGTCGGGCAGATAGACGATCGGCGACTGGAGGCCCTTGGAGGAATGGACGGTGAGGATGCGCAGCTCGCGCCGCCTTCCGTCGTCGAGGTCGCGCTTGATCTCGCCGCTGCCGATCTCCAGCCAGCGCAGGAATCCGAGCAACGAAGGGGGATGGCGGCGCTGGTAGTCGGCGGCCCGGCCGAGAAACTCGTCGATGGCGTCGACCGATTCGTGGCCGAGCCGGCCGACCAGATCGCGCCGGCCGCGTCCGGCACCGAGAATGGCGGCGAAGAAATCGTGCGGCGAGAGATAGTCGACCCGCGCGAAGATCGCCGACAGCAGATCCCACGCGCGCGCGAAACCGGCATCGCGTGCGGCACCCGCCCGCAGCGCCGACCACAGCGAGCCCGTCCGGCCATGCGCAAGCCGGAACAGCTGGTCCTCGTCGAAGCCGATCAGCGGTCCCTTGAGCACGCAGGCGAGCGTCAGGTCGTCGCCGGGCAGCAGGGCGGCGCGCACCAGCGCCATCAGATCCTCGACCGCCGGATCCTCGACCAGCCGGAAGCGGTCGCGGCCCGCGACATCGACGCCGCGCTGTTTGAGTTCGGCCGTCAGCGCCGCCACGAAGGCGCCGCGGCGGCGCACCAGCACCATGATGTCGCCGGCATCGACCAGCCGCCCGTCGCGCGCGCTTCGCGCTTGGCCGATCAGCGACTGGCAGTGACGGGCCAGCAGTTGCGCCAGCCGCTGGTGCGGCTCCTGGGTCGGGCGGTCCTCGCCCTCCTCGGAGGGACCAACCAGCGGCCAGACCTCGACGAGGCCGGCCTGGTCGCCGCGGGTCGAGAGATGCGAGATCGCGGTGTCGGAATTGCCCACGCCCGGCCGGGCGGGCGCGCCTTCGGCGAAGATCGCGTCGACGGCTTCCAGGATCGTGCCGGTGGAGCGGAACGAGGCGATCAGCTCGACCCGCCGGAACGGTTGCACGGCGTCCCGCGCGCCGGCGTCGAACCGGCGGAACATCTCGTCGAGCTGCCCCGGGTCGGCGCGCTGGAAGCTGAAGATCGACTGCTTGGCGTCGCCGACCACGAACAGGGTCCGCGGCGCGTCCTCGGCGCCGAAGCCGGCGTGGAACTCCTCGACGATGCCGCGCACGATCGCCCACTGGTCGGGATTGGTGTCCTGCGCCTCGTCGATCAGCACGTGGGCGATGCCGCAGTCGAGCTTGTAGAGCACCCACGCGCTGCCCGAACGCGTGTCGAACAGCGATCGGGCGCGCAGGATCAGATCGTCGTAGTCGAGTGCGGCGCGGGCGCGCTTGAGCGCCGCGTAGCGACCCAATACGCCGTAGGCCAAACGCGCCAGCGCCGCGCTGGTTTCGGCCAGCACGGCGGCGCGGGCCCGCTCGTCGGCCGCCAGCAACCGCTCCGCTTCGGCGGCGCAGAACCGGTCGAGATCGGGCCGCGCCTTGCGCAAGGTCGACGTCGGCACGTTCTTGCGGGGCTCGCCCTTGCCGGTCAGGAAGGCGTCGCGATAGCCACGCCAGAGCTTGTCGTTCTTGTCGGGCGCGGCCAGCCACGCCTCCAGCCGCCCGCGCATCTCGTCGTGCATCTTGCCCGGCTTGGCCGCCAGGGCGGCGACGAGGCCGCGCAGATCGGTCGCGCGCGCCTCGATGGCGGCCCATGTCTCGTCGCGAACGGTCTCCGCCGTCAGTCCCGGTTCGACGCTCAGGTCGGCGTGAATGGCGGCGACCACGCCCTCGACGTCGCCGTGTCGCTTGCACAGACGCTCCAGACGCTCACGCTCGCCGACCAGCACCGATAGCGCCTCGGCGTACTCGCGCTCGCCGACCCGGCGCGCCACGCAGGCCAGGGCATCGGCCAGAGCCGGCTCGCCGAGGCCGTTGGCGATGTCGCCGATCTGGGCGTCGCGCGCCTCGTCGATCAGGCCGCGTGCGTCGGCCTCGTCGAGCACGGTGGCGCCGGGCACGACGCCGGCCTCGAGCGGAAAGCGCGCCAGCAGCGACTGGCAGAAGGCGTGGATGGTCAGGATCCGCACGCCGCCGGGTGCATCGAGCACGTGGGCAAACAGCCGTCGCGCCTCGCCGAGCGTCGCGGAATCCGGTGCCGGCAGGTCGAGCCCCTCGATCTCGGCCGCCAGCGCCGCGTCCTCGATCAGCGTCCAGCGACCCAGCAAGGCGGCCAACCGGTTGCGCATCTCGGCGGCGGCGGCCTTGGTGAAAGTCAGGCACAGGATGCGGTCGGGCCTGGCGCCGGCCAGCAGCAGACGCACGATGCGGTCGGTCAACACCTTGGTTTTGCCGGTGCCGGCGTTGGCCTCGACCCAGAACGATGCGACCGGGTCGATAGCGGCGCGCTGGACGCCGACGGCGGCGGCGACGTCGACCGGCCGGTGGAAGGCAACCGCGCTCACGACCCGGACTCCTGGTCGTCGTCGTCGCGATGCAACCACTCCTTCTGGCGCTCGAGGTGGGCGTAGTCGTTGAAGCCCGGCGCGAAGGCAGGGTCGGGAATCGCCACGTAGGGAACGCCGGCCTCGTAGTAGGCCGCGACGTCGCGCGCGAGGATTTCCTCCAGCGCCGCGGCGACGTGCTCGCCGTCGGCGACCGGGATCACCTTGCCGCCCTCGCCCGTGCCGCCGACCTGCCAGTGCACGACGTGAACCTCGTCGGGCCGGCCGCCGCCGATCTTGCCGGAGTAACCACCAGCGCGCGCGATCAGATATTCGAGCGGCAGCTGCGGCGAGAACAACGCCTCGATCTCCCGCTTCGTGGCGACCCGGCCGGTCTTGTAGTCGACGATTTCCCAGGTGCCGGCGCCGTCGTGGTCGATGCGATCGGCCACCGCCGTGAAGGTGACCGGGCCGATGGTCATCTCGCCCTTCGTCTCCATCAGCAGCGGTTGCCAGTCCTGGTCCCGGCGGGTGCGCTCGTTGGCGACGAACCAGTCGGCCAGCCGCTCGAAGCGTGGCCACCAGAAGGCCCGTTCGCTGGGCCGCCGCAGCTTCGGCAGCACCATCTCGCGGCCAAAGGCCCGCATGCGGGCCTCGCCGTCGGCCGGCACGCCCTCGCGGCACTCCAGCAGGAAGCGCTCGAACACCGCGTGCAGGGCGGTGCCGCGTTCGGCCGGACCGAACGGCGTCTCCAGATCGTCGAGCGCGTAGAGCCCCAGTATCCGCCTGGCGTAGAGGCCATAGGGATCGCGACGCCATTGTTCGAGTGCGCTGGCCGACAGTTTTGTTGGCCGGGCCGCGATGGGCGGCGCGTAGGAGGGGCGGCCGTTGGGCACGACGGAAGCTGGCCGGTCGACGCGCAACGCGACGTCGAGCCAGCCGCGGCCGCGCAGGATGTAGTCCGGCACCGTGGCATCGGGCGAGCCATCGTAACCGAGCCGGGCGTCGAGCCGCGCCAGCCAGCGCGCCGGCACGCTCTGGGCGCCCTCGACCTTGGCGCCGCGGGTCAGGAACACCTCGTCGGCGGCGAAGGCCTGGGCGAAATCGTGGGCGGCCTGGCCGATCCGGCGTTCCGGTTGCGGCAGCCCCATGTCCCGGCGCATCGGGCGGCTGAGCCACGGACCGGAATCCACGGCGCCGGGCCAGACGCCTTCGTTCAGGCCACCCAACACGACGCGGTCGGCGCGCTGCAAGCGGGCTTCGAGTGGCCCCCAGATCGCCAGCCGCGGATGGGGGCCGAAGCGTGGCCGCACGACAACGCCGGCCAGCAGCTCGTCGAACAGGTCGGGCCAGCCCGATGCCGCCACCGGCGGTGCCTCGCCACCGGACTCGATCAGGTTGGCGATGGCGGTCGCCAGGGTCTCGCCGGCCTCGCCGCGCCACAGGCCGTCGGCGCCGGGTTCGACATCGGTCGCCGCGATCGCCTCGGCCACCGACACCAGCGCCCGCAGCCACGAATCCTGGGGATGCCGCGCGCCGTCGTCGAGCGCCCGCAACGGCGCGGTCGCCGCGTCGAGCCGGTCGAGCAGCGCCAGCAGGCTCGCGACGATGTCGGCCGGCAACGGCGGCGTGAATCCGTCGTCCACTGCCGCCGCAACGACCGCGTCGCGCAATCCCGCCAGGCCCGCCTCCGGTTTCGGGCCACGCACCACGGCATCGAGCCGGCGCGTCAGACGCAATGTCTCCACGCGGGCCTGGCCGAGGCCGCAGAAGGGATGCTGGAGAACAGCGAGCGTCGCTGCCGGCGCGAAGCGGGCGACGACCATGGCGGCGATCAGGCGCAACAGCGCCGCCGCCGGCGTCTCGGCCAGCGGCACGCCCGCGGAGTCGTCGATGTCGATGCCCCAGCGACCCAGTTCGGCGGCAACCCGGCGGGCGAGGCCACGGTCGGGCGTCACCAGCGCCGCGGTGCGACCGGGTCGTTCCAGCGCCTCGCGCAGCACCAGCGCCACCGCCACCGCCTCGGCCTGCGGCGTCGGGCAATCGATCCGTGTCACGTGCGCCAGCGAGGCGGTGTCGAGCGGCGGCGCGCCGCGCCAGAGGTCGGTCGTGGCGGCCGGACGCATCACCTCCGACAGCAACAGCGCCCGGCCGTCCGCGACGGTATCGGCGTCGCCCGGCCAGATCTTCACCTCGTGGCGGTTGCGCTCCAGCCCGGTCAGCAATTCGCGCAGCACGAACTGCGGGTGCGTCTCGTCGATCTTGTCCCAGCTCTTCTCGTCGAGCTCGGTGTCGAGACCGGGCAGCACGACGCATCCCGCCGGCAGATCCGCGATCGCCGCCAGCAGCGCCCGCGTGGCGGGCTGCGAGCCGGTCGACCCCGCCGCGATCACGGGATGCGCCGGTGCGCGCGCGGTCCAGCGCGCCGCCAGCGCCCGCAACGCCTCGCCACGCCGCGCCATCGGATCGAGCAGGCCGCGCTCGGCCAGCAACGCCGGCCACGCGCCGCGCAGGATGCCGAGGAAGGTCAAGGTGCGCTGCCAGTGCTCGGCGTGTTCGGCCGGCACCAGCGTGTCGAGCCGGTCGAACGACACGCCTTCGACCTGCAGTTCGTCGAGCAAGGCCGCCAGCTCGCGCGCCAGCCGCAGCGACTGGGCCGGCGTCGGCGCCGGGGATGCCGGCCCGCCCGGCGTCGCGGCGATGCGCGGATGGGCGGTTTCGACCAGTCGCGCCAGCAGAGACTCGCGCGACACCTTGTCGATGGCCGGCGCCAGCTCGGGTGCGGCCTCGTCGGCGAGGCCGGCCTCGGACTCGTCCGCATCGACGTCGCCGATCGGACGGATGCGCGGCAGCAGCAGCGGCCGGCCGCCGCCGACGCGCAGGAAGGCATCGCGCAGGGCCCGCACCGCACGCCGCGTCGGCACCAGGATCAGGGCGCCCGCGAAGTCCAGCGGATCCTCGCCGTAGGTGGCCAGCAAGCCGCGCGCCAGCGAATCGACGAAAGCGTAGCGTGGCGGGATGGTGTAGAGGCCGCGCAACGCCATGTCTCACTCCATCGTGCGGCGCGGCGCGCCCGGGGCCTGGAACCAGGCCTCGGTCTCCGCGAGCGCGTCGGGCGTTCCGACATGAAACAACAGACCGTCGTGGCGCAGCCCGTAAAGCCGCCCGCGGTCCTCGGCCTGGTTCCATAGCCTCAGCAGCGAGAAGGCGCCCTCGGGCGCGTCCGCGAACAGGCGCCGGTCGCAGATCGTCACGCCCGCGAACACGAACGGCGCCACGCCGGCCCGGCCGCGCCAGCGCGCCCGCCCGTCGGTCGCCAGGAAATAGTCGCCCATGGCCTCGTTCTCGTAGGCCATCGTCGCGACGGTCGGGTGCAGCAGCAACAACGCGTCCATGCGTTCGGGATCCCAAGCCGCCGCCATCCGTGCCGGCATCGGGGCGTAGCCATCCAGCCACAGCGTGTCGCTGTTGACGGTGAAGAACGGATCGGCGCCGAACCGGTCGAGCGCGTGGCGCACGCCGCCACCGGTGTCGAGCAGCGTGGCCTCCGGCGACAGCGCGATGGCGGGCCGGATCCTGTCGCGCAGATGGGCCGCGATCATGTCGCCCAGCCAGTGGGTGTTGACGACGCAGCGTTCGACGCCGGCCGCCGCCAGCGAATCGAGCGCCCGGTCGAGCAGGGTGTGGCCCGCGACGGTGACCAGCGGCTTGGGTATCCGCTCGGTGATCGGCCGCATGCGTTTGCCGAAGCCCGCCGCCAGCACCATGGCCTGCCGCACCGCGCCGCTCACGCGACAGTCCTCGCCGAGGGCGGCAAGTGCCGGTCGATCCAGCGGCGCAGCGGCGTCAACGCCTCGTGCGCCAGTGCCTGGTCGAACAGCCGCCAGACCCGCGGCAGATGCGGCAGATAGGTCGGCTTGCCATCGCGTCGCAGCAGTCGCACGAACAGGCCGATCACGCGCGCGTGACGCTGGGCGGCGAGAACGGCATAGGCCGCGGCGAACGTTTGCCGGTCCGCGACGCCGGCGCCGACACTGTAGCGCTCGATCATCGCTTCCCGCACAGCCGGCGACACGTCGCGCCGCGCGTCCTCGATCAGCGACATCAGATCGTAGGCGGGATGGCCACTGGTCGCGTCCTGGAAATCGAGCAGGCCACAGGCCCGCACGCCGGCGCGGCCCGGCAACACGAGCAGATTGTCCTTGTGGAAGTCGCGCAGCACCAGCGTCGAGGACCCGGGCGGCAACGCTTTCACGCACGCTCCCCACGCATCGCGATACGAATGGAGCTCGTCCGGCGTGGCCTCGCGGCCGGTCGCGGCCGGCAGATACCATTCAGGCAACAACATCGCGGCCTCGACCAGCGTGTCGCCGGCATAGGCCACGAGGCCCTCGACCAGCGCGCCCTTTCCGCATCCCGCCAGATGCACCAGCACGTCGGTCGCCAGCGCGTACAACGACCGCTCGTCGTCGCCGCGATCGAGCGCGCGGGCGTAGGTGTCGTCGCCGAGGTCTTCCAGCAGCAGGAATCCACGGTCGGCGTCGACGGCGTGGATGTCCGGCGCGCTCAGCCCCAGGCCCGACAGATGCCGGCCGATCCGCACGAAGGGGCGCACGTCCTCCAGCGGTGGTGGCGCGTCCATCACCACCGCGGCGCCCGAGGAACGCCGCAGCCGGAAATAGGTGCGGAACGAGGCGTCGCCCGCCAGCAGGCTCTCGACGGCGTCGCCCCAGCCCGCGCGCGCGACGAAGTCGCGCCGGGCCTCGGCGCGGGCGGCGTCGGCGTCAACCATGCGCCATGGCCTTCGCCACCGCGGGCAGTCGTTCCCGCCACGCGTTTCCACCAGCCAGCGTCGCTCGACGGCACTGGTCGGGAAGTGTCTCAAGGCCGAGGTCGAGACGGTCGTCGGGCAGGAGCGGGCCAAGCCGTTCGGGCCATTCGACGAGAGCGATGGCGTCGGCGAGCGCGTCTTCCCAGCCCAATTCGTAAACCTGGTCGGGCGCGTCGAGCCGGTAGAGGTCGAAATGCCACCACGCGCCGCGCGGCGTGTCGTAGGTCTCGAGCAACGTGAAGGTCGGGCTGGGCACGATCAGGTCCGGATCGCCGACGGCGGCGCGGATCGTGGCGCGCGCCAGTTCCGTCTTGCCGGCACCGAGGTCGCCGCGCAGCGCGATCACGTCGCCGACGCGCGCGACCGACGCGAGCGCGGCACCCAGCCGCGCGGTGGCTGCCAGATCGGGCAAACTGAACGACAACGTCTCGGAGACATCCATGCGACCGGTCGCGATTTCCGCGACCGGTCTACACGAAGGCAAATCCCGCCGGAAGCGGGAAGGCACGCCGCCTAGTAGCGGTAGGTTTCCGGCTTGAAGGGGCCGTTCTCGCCGACGCCGATATAGGCGGACTGGTCGGGACGCAGCTTGGTCAGCTTCACGCCGATCTTCTCGAGGTGGAGTGCCGCGACCTTCTCGTCGAGCAGCTTGGGCAAGGTGTAGACCTTGCGCTCGTACTTCGTGGGGTTGGCCCAGATCTCGATCTGCGCCAGGGTCTGGTTGCTGAACGAGGAGGACATCACGAAGCTCGGATGGCCGGTGGCGTTGCCGAGATTCACCAGGCGGCCTTCCGACAGCAGGATGACGCGCTTGCCGTCGGGGAACTCGATCTCGTCGACCTGCGGCTTCACGTTCTCCCACTTGTAGTTCTTCAGCGCCGCGACCTGGATCTCGCTGTCGAAGTGGCCGATGTTGCAGACGATGGCGCGATGCTTCATCGCCCGCATGTGCTCGAGCGTGATGACGTCGACGTTGCCGGTCGCGGTCACGAAGATGTCGGCGCGCGGCGCGGCGTCCTCCATCGTCACGACCTCGTAGCCTTCCATCGCGGCCTGCAACGCGCAGATCGGATCGACTTCCGACACCAGCACGCGGCAGCCGGCCTGGCGCAAGGAGGCCGCCGAACCCTTGCCGACGTCGCCGAAGCCCGCGACCATCGCGACCTTGCCCGACATCATCACGTCGGTGCCGCGACGGATGCCGTCGACCAGCGACTCGCGGCAGCCGTAGAGATTGTCGAACTTCGACTTGGTGACGGAGTCGTTGACGTTGATGGCGGGCCACAACAGGCGGCCGTCCTTCTCCATCTGGTAGAGACGATGCACGCCGGTCGTGGTCTCTTCGGTCACGCCGCGGATGTTCTTCGCCAGCGAGGCATACCAGCCGGGCTTCGCCTTGTTGGTGGCGAGGATGGAGGCGTAGAGGACCTCCTCTTCCTCGTTGGTCGGTTTGGCGACCAGCAAAGGGTCCTTCTCGGCCCGCGCACCCAGATGCACCAGCAACGTGGCGTCGCCGCCGTCGTCGAGGATCATGTTGGGCGTGCCGCCGTCGGCCCATTCGAAGATGCGATGGGTGTAGTCCCAGTATTCCTTCAGCGATTCGCCCTTGATGGCGAACACCGGCGTGCCGGCCGCGGCGATGGCGGCGGCGGCGTGATCCTGGGTCGAATAGATGTTGCACGAGGCCCAGCGGACATCGGCACCGAGCGACTTCAGCGTCTCGATCAGCACGGCGGTCTGGATCGTCATGTGCAGGGAGCCGGCGATGCGCGCGCCCTTGAGCGGCTGGGCCGGACCATACTCGGCACGGATCGCCATGAGACCGGGCATCTCGGTCTCGGCCATGTTGATTTCCTTGCGGCCCCAACCGGACAGGGCGATGTCCTTGACGACGTAATCCTGAGCCATGGCGAATTCCTGGAGTGTTGGGCCGGCGACTGGCGGGCCGAGGGGAGCGCGGGGCGGGCGGCACGACGGGCCGCCTCGCGGAACAACGGCGCTATACCAGCGTGCCCGACTCGCGACAACGCGGCCGATATAATGGCCCGATCATGCGCGACATAACGATACATGCATATGTCGTTGGCGCGCCATGCCCGGCGCGGACTGTTTCAGTCCTCGCCGAACTTGCCTTCGACCAGCGCCACCAGCGCCTCGAGCGCTTCGGTCGCCTGGCGGCCGCCGGCCGAGATGTGGATCGAGGCGCCGATGCCGGCCGCCAGCATCATCAGGCCCATGATCGACAGGCCCGATACTTCCTGGCCGCCGTGGCCGACCTTGACGGCGGCGTCGAACTGGCCGGCCATGCGCACGAACTTGGCCGCGGCGCGGGCATGCAGGCCTCGCCGGTTGACGATGGCGACCGTCCGGGTGGTCGGCTCGGCCATGGTCAACCCGCGTCCCTGGCCAGCAACCGGGAGGCCACGGTAATGTATTTCCGTCCCGCGTTCTGGCAAGCAACGACGGCTTCGGCCATCGGGTGGTCCGCGCGCACGCCGGCCAGCTTGACCAGCATCGGCAGATTGACGCCGGCGATGACCTCGACCCGGGCGCGATCCATGATCGAGATCGCGAGGTTCGAGGGCGTGCCGCCGAACATGTCGGTCAGGACCACCACGCCCTTGCCGGCGTCGCACTCCGACACGCAGCGCAGGATTTCCTCCCGCCGCATCTCCATGTCGTCGTCGGCCTCGATGCAGACGGCGGCAGCCTGCGCCTGCGGTCCCACGACGTGCTCGAGGGCGGCGAGGAACTCGCGCGCCAGCTTGCCGTGCGTCACCAGCACGATGCCGATCATCAATTGCTCTCCGTTCCCCGCCCCGACGGCGCGCCCGCGTCGACGTCGCGATGCCGCAGCGCCACCACGTGCCCGTTTCGCAGGCGCTTCGCCAGCATTTCCGCGACCATCACCGACCGGTGCCGCCCGCCGGTGCATCCCACCGCCACGGTCAGGTAACTCTTGCCCTCCCGCTGGAAGCGCGGCAAGAGGCGATCGAGCAGCGACGAGATGGCCTCGAAAAACGGCTTGAAGTCAGCGTCGCCGGCGACGTAGCGCCGCACGTCGGCGTCCCGGCCGTCCTTGGGCCGCAACGCCGGAACGTAGTGGGGATTGCGCAGGAAGCGGGCGTCGAACACAAGATCGGACTCCCGCGGCAGACCGCGCCGGTAGGAAAACGACATCACCGCCACCCGCAGCCCGCCGCCGTCGGCGAGGCCGAGCTGGCCGGCCAGCAGCGCCTTCAACTCGTGGGGCGCCAGCGCCGAAGTGTCGATGGTCAGGTCGGCGGCGTCGCGCAACGGCGCCAGCAAGCGACGCTCGTCGACCAGACCGTCGCGGATGGCGCCATCGCGCGCCAGCGGATGGGCGCGGCGGGTCTCGGTGAAACGGCGCAAGAGCACGTCGATGTCACAATCGAGG
Source organism: Caenispirillum bisanense (assembly GCA_945878895.1). Lineage (GTDB taxonomy): Bacteria > Pseudomonadota > Alphaproteobacteria > Reyranellales > Reyranellaceae > CAMDVZ01. Next base: position 12,146 of record CAMDVZ010000009.1, read on the forward strand.
TAGACCAGCCTGACGTCGACACCGGCGCCGCGACGCATCTCGTGCAGCTTGACGAGCAACCCGCTGGCCGAGAACCCCGTCGTGCCGACCTGCAAACCCACCGCGACCGGGAACTCCGCGGTCGAGACATCGGTCGCGCGCTCGCTCAGCAGGTGGTCGAACAGGGCAAGCGGCAGGTTGTCGACCTGCACGTAGCCGAAATCCTCCAGCGCGTGCAGCGCCGTGTTGCGGCCCGCTCCCGACAGCCCAAGGACGATCACGATGCGGCGGGGCGGCGCCTTCGCGGCGCCGCGCGCGGCGTCCACCGTCGCCGCAGCGATGCGCCGTCTGGCCGGTGGCTTTCTGACTGTCGACACGACACCGATCATGCAAAGCGCGTGGCGCCCAAGGCAAGCCGAATCTTGGCCACGGCGGACGCTTCGAACGGACGACATCGCATCGACGGGACGCGGACGCCGAGCAGCATCTCTTCCTCCGCCTCGGGCAGCCGGTCGATCTCGCCATCGACAAGATCGACGATCCGCCGGATCCGGCCGGACGCCGCCAGCTTCGCCGCCGGCAGTCGCAGTATCCCGACGCCACGTACCTCGATCAGTCCGCGCAGCGTCGGCGGCGCGCGCCCGGTCACGATGTCTCCCCGCCGCGACAATACCGTGTGGTCGTCCGCCACCAGCTTCGCGCCGGCGTCGATCAACCGCGCCGCGAGATCCGACTTGCCCGCGCCGGACGGCCCACGCAGCAGCACCCCGGCGCGCCCGACGACGACGCAGGTGGCGTGGATTCGGACGTCTTCGTATTGGCCCATCGCCGCCCACCTTGGGGGGTACGTCCGCGACGGTCAATCGGCGGGCACGGCCGAGGCTGGGCAACCGGGTGAAGCCGTCCCCGGAGCATCGGAGCGATCGTCGAGCCGACCGAACTCTCGCCGACGGCGAACCGTCCGGGGCACTCCCGGGGACGCCAACTTCCGCTGCCGGGCCTTGCCTGGACGATCTCGCTATCCCGGTGCTCGTCCGACCCGCTGCCCGGGGAAAGTCCAACGGCGACCTCGAAGGCTTCGCGGCGGAAACTCGGCCGGGCCGGTGACGGCTCCCGAGCCGGCATGGCCGCATGGCGCCGCCTCCGAACTTCGATATCTAAGGCCGTCCATTCCATTGTTTTTACGTTGTATTATATATCTCGATGTTTCATATTGACCGCATGCGAGAATCTCCGCGAAAACCTCCGACCCTTCTGGAGATGGTCGAAGCCCGCATCGCCCGCAAGAAGGGCGATGTGTTCCTGCGTGCCGATTTCGAAGATATCGGCGGCTATGTCCAGGTCGGGCGCATCCTGCGCCAGCTCATCCAGGACGGAAAGCTGACAAGGATCGGGCAGGGCATCTACACCCGCGCCTCGACCTCGCCGTTCGACGGCAGCGTGATCCCGCGCACGGGTCTCTACCGTCTAACGGAGGAGGCCTTCCGGCGCCTCGGCATCCCGACCGGCCTTACCGACATGCAACGCGCCTACAGCGAGGGCCGCACGACGCAGGTTCCGGCAGGCCGCGTGATCGGCGTCGGCCGGCGCGTGCGGCGCAAGATCGGGTTCAACGGCATGTCGATGACGTTCGAGCGTGTTTGATCTGGAGCTCGTCGAACGCACCGCGCAGGCGCTCGGCACCGATCCAAGCCATATCGAAAAGGACTGGCACGTCGTGCGGGCGCTGGCCGTCATCGCCTCGGTCGACGTCGCCGGCGTGGTGCCGGTATTCTCCGGCGGTACCTCGCTCGCCTCGGCCTGGCGGATCATCAACCGCTTTTCGGAAGACATCGATTTCAAGGTTCTGATCGATGCACCGACGCCGAGCGCGGCGCGGACGCGACGCGGCAAGTTTCGGGAAACGGTGATCGCCACCTTGGGTCAAGCAGGTTTCTCGCTCGACGGCGACGTGCTGATCGGCAACATGAGTCGCTTCTTCCGCGCCTCCTTCCACTACGGTGCGACCTTGCCGCCGGCATCCGGCATCCGCCCGACATCGCAAATCGAGATGACCTTCGGTGGCACGCTGCTCGAACCAACCCCGCATGCCGTTCAGTCACTTCTCGCCCATGCCGCGCGGGCACCGGCGGAAGTGACCACGATGCTCTGCGTCGATCCCGTCGAGACGGCGGCCGACAAGATCAGCGCGCTCGCCTGGCGCGCGTCGGTGCGTGACCGCGCCTCGGCAACCGACGATCCCTCGATCGTGCGCCATCTGCACGATCTGGCGGCTCTCGCTCCGCTCGTGACGGGCACGGACACCTTCCCGCCACTGGCCCGAAGGATTCTCGACGCCGACGCCAGACGCACCAAAGACCCCGACGCGACCGGCCTCGCGCTGCTCCGCGCCATGCTGCCCCGCCTCGCGGACGATCCGCTCTGGCGGGCGGAGTACGACAGATTCGTGCGGGCTGTGTCGTTCGGCCCCGACGCCGAGCGGATCGGCTTCGATCAGGCCCTCGAAGCCTGCGCCGGGCTTGTCGCCGGAGTGCTCGCGTAGTTGCCATCCGTCGCTCGACAATGTCGGAGGCAAGGCAACCACGACTGGAGCCTGCCAAAATCGGCGCGACACTGCTGGCCACTCTCGTTCCAGCTGCGAGGCATCCGGGGCCATCGACGGACTTTTCCGGGACACTCCCGCGTCGTCGGGAAGCGGGACACGAGGGGACAACCGCGGTGCCGGCCGCCCGATGTTGGCGCCCGTGACGGGCGCACTCCCGGACGAGATTGTCTTGCAGTTCCCGCCGCTCCGCGACGCGGCCCATCCAGGCGGCGGCGTGGCCGAGGCGGGTCGGCCTGCCGGGCCGGGCCGCTCGCGCGACCGATTCGGAGGTCGCCGCGGTTCGTCCGTTTGCCCCGGCCCGCGGCCGGCGTCGCCTTGACACGCGGCCTCGCGGGCGGTTCATGCGCCATCGCCAGAAACCGCCCGTGATCCGTTGACCGCCGAGCTCCTGTCCCAGATATTCTCCGTCGTCGCGCCGGTCCTGCTGTGCGCCGGGATCGGCTACGGCTGGGCACGGCTGGGCCGCTCGTTCGACGCCGGACAGGCGACGGCGCTGGTGTCGTCCATCGCCGCGCCGTGCCTGATTTTCACCACCCTGACCCGTCTCCAGGTCTCGGGCGACGCGCTGGGCCGGATGGCGCTGGCCAGCGTCTGTTGCTACGCCGCGATGGGCGGGCTGGGCTGGCTGGTGCTGCGGGCGGCGCGACTGCCCAGCCACTCCTACCTGCCGGCGTTGATGTTTCCCAATGGCGGCAACGTCGGCCTGCCGCTCTGTCTGCTGGCATTCGGCACCGAGGGCCTGGCGTTGGGCATCGCGTGGTTCGCGATCGGCGGGCTCGGACAGTTCACGGTCGGCATCAACATCGCGGCCGGCAGTTTCTCGCCGCGCGCCCTGCTGCGCCAGCCGATCGTCTATGCCCTAGTGCTGGCGCTGGCGTTCATCGTGGCCGGCGCCCGGCCGCCGGACTGGGTGTCGCGCACCACCGAAATCCTCGGCAACATGCTGATTCCGCTGATGCTGCTGTCGCTCGGCGTCTCGCTGGCGACGCTGAAAGTAACGCGCCCCGGCCGGGCAGCCGCACTATCGGCGGTGCGGCTTGCCGGTGGTTTCGCGGTCGGCCTCCTCGTCGCGTGGGCGTTCGGCCTGAGGGGTGCCGAACGCGGCGTCCTGCTGATCCAGTCGGCGATGCCGGTCGCCATTTTCAACTACATGTTCGCCATGCAGTACAAGCGCGAACCCGCCGACGTCGCGGGCATGATCGTGATCACGACCGTGGTCTCGTTCGCCACCTTGCCGCTGCTGCTGATGTACGTCCTGCCCTGATCGCATGCCGGCCCCGCGCCGGGGCTTGCGGCGCACCGGCGGGACCGGGGTATGCTGGCGCCGGAAACGACGCGGCCAAAGCCGCTTCAACGGAGAACACGCATGGGTCCGCTGCAGGGAATCAAGGTCGTCGAACTGGCGCAGAATCTGGCGGGGCCATTCTGCGCCCAGATCCTGTCCCACCTCGGCGCCGAGGTCATCAAGATCGAGAAGCCCGGCATCGGCGACGACGCGCGCGGCTGGGGCACGCTGCTGTCGGAGGACGCCGGCTCCTCGTTCAACGCCATCAACCTCAACAAGAAATCGGTGGTGGTCGACCTCAAGGACCCGGCCGCGCGCGCCGCCGTCCTGAAGCTGGTCGACGAGGCCGACGTGGTCGTCCAGAACATGCTGCCGGGCGCGCTCGAAAAGCTCGGTCTCGGCGCCGCCGACCTGATGGCCCGCAATCCCCGCCTGATCTACTGCTCGGTCAGCGCTTACGGCAACAAGGGCCCAAAGCAGCCCGAGCCCGGCTACGAGCCGATCGTGCAGGCCTTCTCGGCGATGTCGATGATGTCGGGCTGGCCGGGCGGTCCGCCGATCCGCATGGGTACCCAGGTGCTCGATCACGGCAGCGCCATGTGGGCCGCGATGGGCGTCATGGCCGCCATCATCGAGCGCGGCCGCACCGGCAAGGGCAAGCTGGTGGAGACATCCCTGTTCGAGACCGCGACGGCGTGGTGGATCGGCCCCTACGCCGGCTACGCCACCACCGGCGAGGTGCCCGAACGCCATCCCAGCGGCAGCAACGGCGTGGTGATTTTCTCCGGCTTCGAGACTGCCGACGCGCCCATCGTGATCGCCGCCGGCAGCGACCGGCTGTTCCACAAGCTGGCCGACGTGCTGGGCAAGCCGGAATGGAAGAGCAACCCCGCCTACGCCACCAACCGCGGCCGGGTCGAGCACAAGGAAACCCTGATCGGAACCTGCCAGGAGATCCTGAAGACGAAGCCGAGAACGCATTGGCTGAAAGTCATCACGGCGGCCGGCGTTCCCTGCACGCCGATCAATACCTTGCCCGAGATGCTGGCCGAACCGCAGACGGCCGCCATGGGCATGTTGCAGAAAGTTCCCGGACTCGACCGCGACGTGCCGTTGATCGGCCTGCCGATCCAGTTCGACGGCGTCCGCCCGGCGTTTCGGCGCCGCGCCCCGAAGCTCGGCGAACACACCCGCGAAGTACTGGACGGCAAGTAGGCCGCCCCATCGGCATCGCCGCTACGAGGCGCCCGACGTCGCGCGCATGCGCACCGCCAGCGTGCGCGCCCGCGCCAGTCCCTCGCGCACGTCCTGCAGCGTCGGCGACTCGGCCTCGAGCGCCTGCTTCTCGGCCAGTTCGAGTGCAGCCACGGCTTCCTCCGCCGACGCCGGATCGCCGCTGCGTTCGGCCAGCGTCATCAACGCGGCGCCGATGTTGCGTTGCGTTCCCAGCCAGTTGCGAGGGTCGGTGCGCGGCGTCCGGGTCGACTGGGCGCGCTTGAGCGCCGCCACCGCGGCGCGGATGGGTCCGGGATCGTCGCGGCCTTCCGCGCGGACCAGATGGGCGATGGCAAGGTTGTTTTGCGCCGCACCCCAGTTGGCGTCCTTCCTGCCGAAGGTCGCCGCGGCCGCCTCGAGCATCGCGACCGCCCGGTCGAGGTCCGCCGAGTCGTCCTTTGCCTTGCCGCGCCGCAACAGGGCCATGCCGAGCACCATCCGTGCCTCGGCCAGCGAACGCGCGATCTCGGGTTGGCGCGCGACCGTCAGCGCCTCCTCGAGCACCGCGATGGCCTGCCCCAGCCGCTCCTGGTCGTCGTCGAACGCCGACAGACGCGCGAGAGCCTGCCCGAGCTCGGTGCCGATTTTGAGGAAGAGACGCGGCTCCCCGGTGCGCGACACAAGGGTCAGCGCCTCCGTCCAGCCCGCGATGGCGCGCTCGGACGGCCGCGGATCTTCCTCCCGGTCGGCGAGATCGACCAGGGCGCAACCATGCCGGAACAGCGCCTCGGCCCGTTCGGCGCGATGTGTCTCGCCGCGCAGCGCCGTCAGGGCCCGCTCGTAGTGGTCGATCGCGGCCAGCAGGTCGTCGGTGCCCGTGTCGTGCCGCGCCAGCGCGTGCATGGCCTCGCCGGCGTAGCGTTCGATCAGCCCCGCGCGCGCCAGATGGTCGGGACCGCGCAGCACCTCCACCGCCCGCTCCGCGGCCTCGACCGCCGCCGCATAGAGATCGGTGTCGTCGTCGCCGCGCGCGGTCATCACCGCGCCCTGCACGCACGGCAGCCACAGATCCGCGATTACTTCGGAATCGGACAGCTCCGCGAGACGCTCGAGCGCCTCGGCCATGCGTCCGGCCTGCAGCGCGTCGAACAACGCGCGCAAGGCGGGGATGTTTCGCGACCTGTTCATGTCCGATTCTGTAGCCCGTTTCCGGCCGCGAGGCACCCCGGAAAGCGCTAGCGGCCGGCCGCCGGCAGGGCGATCGAAAAGCGGGCGCCCTGGATGGCACCGTCGGCGGTCTTGCGGTTGGCCGCCACGATGGTGCCGCCATAGGCCTCCACGATCTGGCGGCAGATCGACAGGCCAAGCCCCGAATGGCGGCCGAACCGTTCGGCCGCGGGCCGCTCGGAATAGAACCGGCGGAATATCGCCTCGAGATTGGCGTCGGGAATGCCGGGACCCTGGTCGTCGACGGTGACCACGACGCGATCGCGCTCGCGCATGACGCCAACGGCGATCGTCGTCCCGGGCGGGCTGAAGGAAATGGCGTTGTCGACGACGTTGCGCAGCACCTGGCCGTAACGACCCTCGTGGCCTGGAACCAGGAACGGCTGGCCCCCCAGCGGATGGAGCTCGACCCGCACGCCCGATGCCGCCGCCGCGGTGGCGTTGTAGGCCTCGACGACCGACCGCAGCAGCGCGCCGACGTCCACGGCGGCGAGTTCGCCGCGCATCAGTTCGGCGTCGAGGCGGGAGGAATCGGAAATGTCGGTGATCAGCCGGTTGAGCCGGTCGACATCGTCCAGCACGATCGCCATCAGCGTGGCGCGCTTTTCCGGATCGTCGATGCGGACCGCGATCTCGGCCGCCGACCGCAGCGAGGTCAGCGGGTTCTTGAGCTCGTGGGCAACGTCGGCGGCGAAACTCTCGATGGCGTTCATGCGCATCCACAGCGCGTCGGTCATCGACCGCAGCGCTTCGGCGAGATCGCCGATCTCGTCGTCGCGGGTACCCAGCGGCCCGATCGTCGGCTTCGAGTCGCGCGCCAGCCGCACCCGGTCCGCGGCCCGCGCCAGGCGGGTGATCGGGCGCGCGATGGTGCTGGCGAGGAACAGCGACAACAGCACCGTGGCCGCCAGCGCGACGGCGGAAATCCGCACGACGTCGATACGCACCAGCCGGATCCGGGCGGCGATGTCGCGATCGTCGCGCTGCAGCATCAGCGCCCCCAGCACCTGCTTGTAGCGCTGGACGGGAATCGCGGCCGACAGGATCAGCGAGCCGTCGGGCGCGCGTCGCACCGTCCGGGTGTTGTAGCCACGCAGCGCCTGCTCGACCCATGGATAGTCGGGCGCCACCGCGTCGGCCACTTCGGTGTAGTCGCCGTCGGAGCGCGCCACGCGCAGCTGGCGGTCGATCTCGTCGTTGAGGCGCGTGAACCACCCGCGCGAGACGCCGGCGTCGGGCGGCGGCAGGCTCTCGACCACGATCCGCCGCGCGCGGTCGCCGAGAAAGCGGGTATCGCCGACCGTTTCGCCGGTCTCGGCGAACAGGCGCGCCCGCACGCCGATGGGCGCGGCGAGCCGCACCATCAGCTGGTTGGCGAGTTCGCGGTCGAGCCGGTTGATGGTGGTCTCGCTGCCGCGCACCGCGCTCTCGCCGAGGCCCGCGGCGAGCACCTCGCCCTGCAGCGTGAGCGCCTCCAGCTCGGCGTCGATCAGCGTGTCCTCGTAGTCGCCGAGAAACACCACGCCGCCGGCCAGGAAAGCGATCGGCAGCATGTTCATCAGCAGGATGCGCCGCGTCAGCGGCGAGAACCGTCGCTCGCGGCGCTGCCCGCGCACCGGCGCGGAAGGTCGCTCGTCGGGCGCGGCCGGCGTCCGGCGCCGGGCCGGAAACAGCCACGCCAGCGCGCCGCGACGCCACCACGGCCCGTTCAGTCGGGTCGATCCGGGTTCCTCGCCGCCGGCCGGCGGCTCAGCCGTCCCTGTATCGGTATCCGATGCCATACAGCGTCTCGATCTGCTCGAACTCGCCGTCGACCTCGCGGAATTTCTTGCGCAGGCGCTTGATGTGGCTGTCGATGGTGCGGTCGTCGACGTAGATCGTCTCGCCGTAGGCCGCGTCCATCAGCTGGTCGCGGTTCTTGACGTGCCCGGTGCGCTCGGCGAGCGACTTCAGGAGCAGGAACTCGGTCACCGTCAGGTTGACCTGCTTGCCCTTCCAGACGCAGAGATGGCGCGACGGGTCCAGCGTCAGTTCGCCGCGCACGATGCGGTCGGCCTCCTTCTCGCCGCCCGGTCCGGCATTCTCGCTGCGGCGCAGCAGGACGCGAATGCGTTCCAGCAGCAGACGCTGGGAGAACGGCTTGGTGATGTAGTCGTCGGCCCCCATGCGCAAGCCGAGCACCTCGTCGATCTCCTCGTCCCTGGACGTCAGGAAAATGACCGGCAGCGTCTGGGTCTTGCGCAGGCGGTTGAGCAGTTCCATGCCGTCCATGCGCGGCATCTTGATATCGAAGATCGCGATGTCGGGCGGGTTGGCGTTGATGCCCTCGAGGGCGCTCGCGCCGTCGTTGTAGGTGCGCACGAGGAAACCTTCGGCGTCCAGCAGCATCGACACCGACGTCAGGATATTGCGGTCGTCGTCGACCAGGGCAATCGCCTTCTTCACCATGTCCTCCCGCCCGCGACGGAACTCCCCGCGCGTCCGGGATCGTTTCACCACACAAAGGCGCGCGACGGAAGGGACACCGCGAAGGACGTTGACGGGCGAGGCGGCACGATTCAGGGTCCGGGTCCATGGCCTCCCCCGATTCCGCCTCGATGGCCGCGCGGGCGCGCGCGTTGATGCGCGGTCTCGACCGCGCCAGCCTGGCCTGTGCCTTGCCCGACCCGCACCACGCCGACGCACCGGCCTGGCCCTACGCGTCGCTGGTCATGGTCGCCCACGACCACGATCTGTCGCCGATTCTGCTGCTCAGCGATCTGGCGGCCCACAGCCGGGCGATCGCCGCCGACGACAGGATCGCTCTTCTGTACGACGGCACCCAGGGGCTCGACACGCCGCTGGCGGGGCCGCGGGTGTCGGTGCTCGGGCGCGCCCGACGGCTTGAGAAACCGGGCGGTCCGGGCCGCGACCGCTATCTTCGCCGGCACCCTGATTCTATTTTATTTGAAGGCTTTGGCGATTTTTGTTATTATCGCATGGTAATTGAACGTGTCCATTTGATCGGGGGATTTGGCCACATCAGGTGGCTGTCGTCCGAAGATATTGATTTGAATTCAAGGGAGTCCGCCGCGCTTGCGGAAAGCGAGGCGGATATCGTGACACATATGAACCAGGACCACGCTTCGACCATCGATCTCTACGCGAACCGGCTGTTGCACCTTCCGGAGGCCGGATGGCGCATGACCGGTATCGACCAGGAGGGAATCGACCTCAGACGAGGAGGTCGTGTTGGTCGCCTGTCGTTCGACAAGCCGGTGCGGACGCCTGGCGCGGCGCGGCGGGCGCTGAGCGATTTCGCGCGCAAGGCGCGGGAGGTCGGCCATGAATAGCTCCCCCGACATGCTGCGCCGGACGCTTCTGTGGTCCTCGGCGGTTGTCGCCGCTTCGAGTCTGGTCGGTGTCGGGCTGCATGCCGAAGAGCCCATCCCCTTCGCCGAAGGGGTCTACTGGAGGGTCAACGCCCCCAAGGGACCGCCCTCGTTCATTCTCGGGACCATCCATGTCGGCGCGCCCTGCGAGGTAGGCTTGCGAGCCGCCGTCGACCGCACGCTGGGCCTGTCCCGGATCGTGTTCCTCGAGGTCCGTCTCGATGCCACGACCGCCAACAGCCTCAACGAAGCGCTGGTCCTGCCGGCCGACAAGAGCCTGCCCGACCTGATCGGGCGCGACACCTTCAACGCCATCCTGCCGCTCGCCGAGCGCCGCGGCATCCAGCGCCGCGCGCTGGAGCGCCTCAAGCCATGGGTCGCGCTGCGCCTGCTCGAGCCCGACGACGAGCGCGCGCCCGACGCGCGCCAGCGCGGTCGCGCCCAGTCGCTCGACAAAATGGTTTTCAATCGCGCGAGATCGTTCGGGCGCGAAGTGCGGGCTCTGGAGGCGATCCAGGAACAGATCGTGCTGCTCGACGCGCAGCCCTCGGGCGACTACGCGACGGCCTTGTCGGCACTGGCGCGTTCGCACCAGACCCGCGAGCCCGATGCCGCGACGTCGCAGCTGATCGCGTACTACAACGCCGAGCGCGTGGCGCCGCTGCTGACCCTGATGGAACGTCGGGCACGGCAGAGCGGCCACCGGGTGGCGCTGCGCGAGCTGCGCAGTCTCAACCATCGCAACACGATGATGGTGACCCGCGCGATGGCGGATTTGCGCAAGGGTGCCGCGTTCATCGCGGTCGGCGCGCTGCATTTGCCCGGCGAACAGGGAATTCTGCGGCAACTCGAAACGCTCGGTTTCAAGATAACGCGGGAAGACCAGGGACCGGCGCTGGGCGCTCCCAACCTGTGCCGGACCACGTGATCGAGCGGAACCGCATCGCGAAACCTCTTCGCGATGCCTCGACCTGGCCATGATCGGACGCTACATCCCGGCCGTCCACTGGGGTTAGAATACCGCCCCTGTGGATAGCCGAGGCTGTACCGTATCGACGCGTCGGCACGGTTCCAATAGAGAGAGTTTCCCTTCGCTTGGAAGATAACGCGCCCCGGACCTGCCAAGGTTTTCGGGGTCGTCGGGAGAGCAAGACGTGGTGCATCACGCAGGACCGGCCATTAGCGAACACGGCCTCGACGCGCTTGGTTCCGGTGGACCCGGCAATCTGAGCTTCGGACTCAAGAACCTCGGCAACGTCTACTGGAACCTGTCGGTGCCGGCGCTCTACGACCAGGCGCTGAAACGGGGCGAAGGCACGCTGTCGGCCGGCGGCCCGCTCTGCGTCCTCACCGGCGTCCATACCGGCCGCTCGCCCAACGACAAGTTCTTCGTGCGCGAGCCCGGCAGCGAAAAGAACATCGACTGGGGCAAGACCAACAAGGCGATGGATCCGGCCCGGTTCGAGGGCCTGCTCGCCCGCATGACCGCCTACGCCCAGCGCCGCGACCTGTTCGTGCGCGAATGCTACGCTGGCGCCGATCCCGCCCACCGCATCGGCGTGCGCGTGATCAACGAGACCGCCTGGCACAACCTGTTCGCGATGAACATGTTTCTGCGACCACCGATGCAGGACCTGGCGAATTTCCAGCCCGACTTCACGATTCTCCAGCTGCCCGGCTTCCAGGCCATTCCCGAGATCGACGGCACGGCGTCCGATTGTGCCATCGTGTGCGATTTCAGCCGCCGGCTGGTCGTGATCTGCGGCACCTGGTACGCTGGCGAGATCAAGAAGTCGGTGTTCACCATCCTGAACTACCTGCTGCCCGAGAAGAACGTCCTGCCGATGCATTGCTCGGCCAACGTCGGAGCCAAGGGCGACGTCGCGATCTTCTTCGGCCTGTCGGGCACCGGCAAGACGACCCTGTCGGCCGACGCCTCGCGCACCCTGATCGGCGACGACGAACACGGTTGGGGCGACAGCACGGTGTTCAACTTTGAGGGCGGCTGCTACGCCAAGGTCATCAAGCTCAGCCAGGAGGCCGAGCCCGAGATCTACGCGACCACCCAGCGTTTCGGCACGGTGCTCGAGAACGTCGTGCTGGATCCCGATACCGGCCTGCTCGACCTCGACAGCGCGAAATACGCCGAGAACACCCGGGCCTGCTATCCGCTCGATTTCATCCCCAACGCCAGCGCGTCGGGCATCGCCGGCACGCCCGAGAACATCGTCATGCTGACGGCCGACGCGTTCGGCGTTCTGCCGCCGATCAGCCGCCTGTCGCCCGAGCAGGCGATGTACCACTTCCTCAGCGGCTACACCGCGCGCGTCGCGGGCACCGAAAAGGGTGTCAAGGAACCGCAGGCGACCTTCTCGACCTGCTTCGGCGCGCCCTTCATGCCGCGCCACCCGACCGTCTACGCCAAGATGCTCGGCGAGAAGATGGCCAAGCAGAACGTCAAGTGCTGGCTGGTCAACACCGGCTGGTCCGGCGGCGGCTTCGGCGTCGGCGAACGCATGTCGATCCGCCACACCCGCTCGATGGTGCGCGCCGCGCTGGACGGGCGCCTTGCCCAGGTCGCCTCCACGCAGGATCCGAACTTCGGCATGCAGGTGCCGTCGGCCTGCCCGGACGTGCCGGCCGACGTCCTCAATCCGAAGGCCAGCTGGACCGACAAGAAGGCCTACGACAGCGCCGCGCGCGACGTCGCGGGACGCTTCGAGGCGAACTTCAAACAGTTCGAGAAGGCCGTCGACGACAAGGTCAAGAAGGCCGCCATCCGCGCCGCCGCCTGATCCATCGCTGCCCCTGGCTGCCGCAACGCCGCGACCTGGAGGTCGCGGCGTTTGCATGTCCGGATGCCCGCGCCGGCGCCGGCCCGAACACGCCTTGGCGCCGCGCGCATCGACGCCGCAACGACGAAACCCGCGACCGGGCAAACCGATAATCCCGCACGGCTGACCCGTGTCGGGCGCGGTTGGCCCGCGACCGCCGCCGACCTATCGTCGCCGCAAGACCAAGACGTGGCGACCAGCGCCGACGCATCCGGGGAGCAACGACATGACCAGCATCATCACGCGCCGCCACGCGCTGGGCGGGCTCGCCGCCACGACCCTAGCGGCGCCGCATGTCGCGCGCGCCCAGACGCCCACGACCTGGACCGTCTACACCTACGTGCCCGCGGCGACCCTGGCGCCGGCTAGGGTGATGGCCGAGATCATCCAGCGCGTCGCGACCGAGACCAAGGGCCAGCTCGTCCTGAAGTACCATCTCGGCGGCGCGCTCACGATCAAGGGCACCGACATCACCCAGGCACTCGCCGACAACGTGATCCAGATCGGCGACGACGGCTTCCACCAGGGCAACATCCCGATCGCCGGCATCCTGCGGCTGCCGATGCTGATCACCAGCATCGCGGAGTTCGAGAAGGCGCTGGCGGTGATGAAGCCCTACGTCGACAAGGCCTACGACAAGAAGGGCTGCTCGGTGCTGGCGACCTACTACTTCCCGGCCCAGATCGCCTGGTCGAGCAAGAAGCTGACCTCGCTGGCCGAATTCAAGGGCCAGAAGATCCGCGCCTCCTCGGCCGAGCAGATCGAGTTCCTCAAGCGTTTCGGCGCGTCAGGACTGACGGTCAACGGATCGGACGTGCCCTCGGCGCTCGACCGCGGCGTCGTCGACGGCGTGCTGACGGCCAACGCCGGCGGCGGCAAGATCTGGAAGGACCTGCTGAAGTACAACTACGAGATCGGCATCAACTACTTCGAGGCCAATCTGGCTGTGAACAAGGAGGCCTTTGGCAAGCTGCCGGGCGAGCACCGCGACATCCTGCGCAAGGCCATCGTCGATCTGGCGCCGAGGATGACCACGCTGCTCGCCGCCGAGGAGGGCGAGGAGAAGGCCAAGCGCAAGGCCGAGGGCATGGTCCAGACCACCGCCTCGCCCGCCGACTACAAGGAAGGTGCAGCGAAAATGGTCGACTACTGGGACATCTGGGCCAAGCGCTTCGGCACCGAGACCGTCGAGGCACTGGGCAAGGTGCGCGCCGCGGTCGGCCGCTGATGTCGGCCGATACCGACCGCCTCGAACCGGGGCCGGTCGAGAATTTCAGCCTCTGGGTGTCGGCCGGCTCGATGATCGCGATGACCGCGATCATCACGGTCGAGGTCGTCCTGCGCGCCACCACGGGCGGCACGCTCGAGTGGAGCGACGAGATCGTCGGCTACCTGCTGGTGGCGCTGTCGTTCGTCAGCCTGTCGCTCTGCCAGTCCGAACAGTCGTTCCACAAGGTGGAGATCGTCCAGGCCCGGCTGGGGCCGCGCGGCCGCGCCGCCTCGACCGTCCTCTTCGAGGTGCTGTCGCTCGGCTACATGGCGATCACCGAGTACTGGTTCGTTCGCTTCGTGATGAGCTCCTACCGCCAGGAATCGATGGCGAACACGGCGCTGGCGACGCCGCTCTGGATTCCCGAATCGGTGATGGTGCTGGGAGGCGCGCTGATGATCTGGACGCAACTGCGCATCATCGCGCGCGACGCGCGGAGGCTCTTCGCGTGAGCGCCGAACTGCAGATCGTCGTCGTCCTGGCCGTCTTCCTCGCCCTGCTGGCTGCGGGCATGTCGATCCCCTTCGCCATCGGCGTCCCGGCCCTCCTCTACCTGTTGCTGCACGACGGCTTCGCCGCCTTCCGCGGCATCGGGCTGATGAGCTGGGGCAGCATGAACAGCTTCGCGCTCACCGCGATTCCGCTGTTCATCCTCATGGCCGAGATCATGCAGCATTCCGGGCTCAGCTTCCGGATATACCGGGGCCTGTCGAAGCTGGTCTGCGTGATGCCGGGCGGCCTGCTGCAGACCAACATCGCGGGCTGCGCCCTGTTCGCGGCGGTGTCGGGCTCCTCGGTCGCCACGGCCGCGGCCATCGGCACGGTGGCGCTGCCGCAGGTCGTCAGCCGCGGCTACGACCGGCGGATCGCGGCCGGATCGCTGGCAGCCGGCGGCACGCTCGGCATCCTCATCCCGCCCTCGATCGCCATGATCGTCTACGGCACCTTCACCGAGACGTCGGTGGCCAAGCTGTTCATGGCCGGCATCGTGCCGGGCCTGGTGCTGACGGCCATGTTCATGGCCTACATCTTCGTCATGGCGCTGGTGAAACCCTCGATCGCGCCCAAGGAGGAAGGTCCCAAAAGCCTGCGCGAGTTCGGCCAGGCGCTGGGCGACCTGGCGCCCTTCGCGCTGCTGATCGGCGGCACGATGGGCAGCATGTACGGCGGCTACGCCACGCCGACCGAGGCCGCCGCCATCGGCTGCGTCTTCAGTTTCGTCATCTCGGCAGTATGGGGCGATCTCGGCCGCAAGGAGCTGCGCGCGGCGCTGGTCAGCACCGTCAAGATCTGCGGCAACATCCTGCTGATCGTCTACACCGCCTTCGTATTCTCCTATGCCATCAGCATCGCGGGCGTCGGCGAGAGCTTCACCCACTGGCTGGTCGGCCTCGAACTGGGCCGCCTGCAGTTCTTCTTCGCGCTGTTCCTGCTCTACACGGTGCTGGGCTGCCTGGTCGAAAGCCTCGGCATGATCGTCATCACGGTGCCGCTGCTCTACCCGGTGCTGCTGAAATACGGCATCGACCCGGTGTGGTTCGGCATCATCCTGGTGTTGTTCATCGAGCTCGGGCAGATCTCGCCGCCCATCGGCATCAACCTGTTCGTGATCCAGAGCATCTGGGACGGCAAGCTGGGCGACGTCGTGATGGGAACGATCCCCTTCCATCTCATCATGTTCGTCATGCTCGGCATGCTGGTGATCTGGCCGGAGATCGCGCTGTGGCTGCCCGCCCAGATGACGGCGAAATAGGACGGAGGTCGAGATGCGCGATTCGTACGGCATGACGGTGTGCGACACGCTGGAGGAGATGGTCGACCCGCGCCGCGTCGCGGTGCTGGCGATCGACATCCAGAACGATTTCTGCAGCCCCGAGGGCCATTTCGCGAGAAACGGCCGCAACATCGACATGATCCGGGAAAAGCTGCCGACCATGCGCCGCTTCGTCGTCGAGGCACGCAAACTCGGCCTGCCAATCGTGCTGATGCGCCAGTGCACCGACCCCGGCGGCAGCAGCGATTCGCCGGCGTGGCGGCGTTTCAAGACCCGCGACGGCAAGACGCCGTTCTACACCACCGTCGGCACCTGGGGCTGGCAGGTCGACGACGGTCTCGAACAGGCGGCCTCGGACTGGACCATCGACAAGTACCGGCCCGACGCCTTCGTCGGCACCCGCATCGACCGGCTGTTGCGCGCCAACGGCATCGAGAGCGTGGTGATTCTCGGCACCACGACCGAGGGCTGCATCGAGTCCACCGTGCGCGGCGCCTCCTACCACGACTACTACACGATCGTCGTGCGCGACGCGGTCGCCACCTCCAGCCAGGTTCTCCACGACGGATCGATGCGGCTGTTCGAGGCGCGCTATCCGCTCGCCACCGCCGACGAGTTGCTCGGGATCTGGACCCGCGCCACCAACGCCCGCGGCAAGGCGGCCTGATCGATGACCGACATCGTCCGTCCGCTGCCGCTCTCGACCAAGACCGGCCGCGCGGCGCGATTGCGCGCGGCCCTGGCGAGCGGCCCGATCGTCATGGCGCCGGGCGCCTACGATTGCGTCACCGCGCGCCTGGTTGAGGTGAGCGGCTTCGGCGCCCTCTACGTCACCGGCTCGGGCGTTTCGATGTCCGCGCTCGGCGCCCCCGACGTCGGGGCGCTGTCTTTTTCCGAGATTCTCGATCGCGTCGCGCGCATCTGCGACTCGGTCGGAATCCCGGTGATCGCCGACGCCGACACCGGCTATGGCGGGCCGCTCAACGTCATCCGCACGGTGCGCGAGTTCGAGCGCGCCGGCGTGGCGGCGATCCAGATCGAGGACCAGGAGTGGCCCAAGAAATGCGGCCACGAACCGGGCCGCCGGCTGGTCCCGGTCCGCGAGATGGAGCTGCGCATCCAGGCCGCCTCCGAGGCGCGCGCCGACCCCGACACGCTGATCGTGGCCCGCACCGACGCGCGCACCGACCATGGCCTGGAAGCCGCGCTCGAACGCGCCGAGCGCTATCTCCAGGCCGGCGCCGACGTGCTGTTCGTGGAATCGCCGCAGAGTGCGGCCGAACTTGCGACCGTCGCCAAACGCCTGAAAGCGCCGTGCCTCGCCAACATGGTCGAGGGCGGCCGCACGCCGATCCTGCCCGCACCCGAGCTCGACGCGCTGGGTTTCCGGCTCGCCATCTATCCCAACTCGCTGACGCGACTGATCGCGCGCGTCGGCCAGGATCTGCTGGCGGCGCTCAAGACCACCGGCACCACCGCCTCGATGGCCAACCAGTTGCTCGACCACGGCCAGCTCTGGTCGCTGTTCGAGAACGAACGCTGGGTGGCGCTGGAAAAACGCTACCAGGCCTGACGCGCCTTCACCGGTAGACGAAGAACGGCTGTTCCATCAGCTTGCGGTCGCCCGACCAGATCTCCAGCGTCCAGGTGCCGAGCGCCATCTCGGGATAGCGGTCGAAGCGGAACGCCTCCAGGGTGGCCACCCCGATGCGGTAGGAATTGACGCATCCGTCGTCGCGCACGACGTGGCCGTTGGGCGCCACCCCGATGCCCGGCGCCGGTACCTTCCAGACCACGCGGTAGTTGGCCACGCCCGCCGCGTCGCCGCCGGCATGCGGCCGGAACTTCACCCCGAATACCGTGCCCAGACGCGCCGGCACCCGCGTCGTCGGCATGACCAGCGGCACGCCGGCGATGTCGTGGCGCGCGGGCGGGCCGGGCGGCTCGCAGGTGCCGATCGTCTTGGTGTGCGATCCCGGCGGCAGGCGAAACAGCCCGACCTCCATGACCGCCAGCGAATCCGCGCCCGGGCGTTCGCTGGCACAGGACGCCAGGCACAGCGACAGAAGGCCGGCGGCGAGAGCACGCATGAATCGATCCCCCCCGATTGGTATGAGCGCCCACTTATATCAATCGCGAGGACGAACGGCAAGGCCGCTAGTCGCCCGATTCGTTCAGATTGAAGGGTAGAGGTGCTTGAGCTTGATGCGGGCGTTTTGGGTCGTGAATTGCCAGTTCGCCTTGGCGTGGTTGGTATTGCGCTCGTGCTCCCATGCGGCGACTTCCTCGATCAGGGTCTGTTTG
>CAMDVZ010000010.1 GCA_945878895.1 Caenispirillum bisanense
GCCTCCATCTGGAGGCGCTATTGGGCGATCCCGCGCGGCTGGCGGCGATGGCCGGCGCCGCGCGTGGCCAGGGCCGTCCGGACGCCGCTGCCCGCCTGGCCGACCTCGTCTGCGAACTCGCCGGCTTGTCGTCGGCCTCAATCCTTGCACCCCGGGGAGCCGCCGCATGAGGGCGCTACCACTCAACATCGGACTGATTCACTTCGTCGGCATCGGCGGCATCGGGATGTCCGGAATAGCCGAAGTGCTGCACAATCTCGGCTACAAGGTGCAGGGCAGCGACATCGCCGACGGCGCCAATTGCAAACGGCTGGCGGCGCTGGGAATCCGGACCATGATCGGGCACCGCGCCGAGCACGTCGGGGGTGCCCAGGTCGTGGTGGTTTCCTCGGCCGTGAAGCCCGACAATCCCGAGGTGCTGGCCGCCCGCGCGCGTCTGGTTCCGGTGGTCCGGCGCGCCGAGATGCTGGGCGAGTTGATGCGGCTGAAATGGTCGATCGCCGTTGGCGGCACCCACGGCAAGACCACCACGACGTCGCTGATCGCGGCCTTGCTCGACGCGGCCCAGTTCGACCCCACCGTGATCAACGGCGGGATCATCAATGCCTACGGCACCAACGCGCGCCTCGGCGGCGGCGAATGGATGGTCGTGGAGTCCGACGAGTCCGATGGCTCCTTCCTGCGGCTGCCGGCCACCATCGCGGTGGTGACCAACATCGACCCCGAGCATCTCGACCACTACGGCGATTTCGACGCGCTGCGCTATGCCTTCGTGCGCTTCGTCGAGAACATTCCCTTTTACGGCTTCGCCGCGCTGTGCGCCGATCATCCCGAGGTGCAGGCGATCATTCCGCGCGTGGCGGACCGCAAGATCGTCACCTACGGCATCGGCGCCAGCGCCGACGTGCGCGCGATCAATCTGCGGCTCGACCGCGCCGGGGCCGACTTCGACGTGATGGTCGAGAACCGCGTGAGCAACGAGTCGCGCATCATCGAGGGCATGCGGCTGCCGATGTTCGGCCAGCACAACGTCCAGAACGCGCTGGCCGCCATCGCGGTCGCCCAGGAGATGGGTATCGCCGACGACATCATTCGCCGCGGCCTGGCGGGTTTCGCCGGCGTGCGCCGCCGCTTCACGCGGACCGGCGAGGCGCACGGCGTCACCGTGATCGACGACTACGGCCACCATCCGGTCGAGATCGCCGCGGTCCTGCGCGCGGCGCGTCAGGCGTTCGGCGGCTCCGGTTCGGTGATCGCGGTGGTTCAGCCACATCGCTACAGCCGCCTGCGCGACCTGCGCGAGGAGTTCGCGCGCTGCTTCGACGACGCCGACATCGTGGTCGTCGCGGATGTCTACGCGGCTGGCGAAACGCCGATCGAGGGCGTCGATCGCGACATGCTGGTGGCGCGCGCGCGCGCGGCCGGCCACCGTCGCGTGCTGCCACTGGGCATGGCCTCGGAACTGCCCGCCCTGATCGCCGAGATCGCCAGGCCCGGCGACGTCGTGGTCTGCCTGGGCGCGGGCAACATCACGACCTGGGCGCACGCGCTGCCCGACCAGTTGCGTCGGTTGGTCGAACAACGCGGTGGCCTGCGCGCCATCGCCAACGAACGGGATGGGTCGGTGGCATGATGACGGCGCCGCGATCCCCGGGCCATCTGGTCGACCGGTTGCCGGACGTGCGCGGTCGCCTGGCCGCGAACGCGCCGCTGGCGCCGGTCACCTGGTTTCGCGCCGGTGGTTCGGCCGAGGTGCTGTTCCGGCCGGCCGACGTCGAGGACCTCGCGGCGTTTCTCGCGGCTCTGCCGGACGCCGTGCCGGTTACCGTCCTTGGCGTCGGCTCCAACCTTCTGGTGCGCGACGGTGGAATTCCAGGCGTCGTGATTCGTCTCGTTCGGGGCTTCGCCGGCATCGCGGTGGACGGCGAGTCCGTGACGGCCGGCGCCGGCGCGCTCGACCTCAACGTCGCGCTGACGGCGCGCGATCACGCGCTGGCGGGACTCGAGTTTCTCAGCGGTGTTCCCGGCACCATCGGCGGCGCGTTGCGGATGAACGCCGGCGCCTATGGAGGCGAACTGTCCGACGTGCTCGAGGGCGCCGACATCGTGGACCGGCGCGGCGTTCGCCGGAGCGTCGCGGCGGCCGATCTCGGCATGACCTATCGACACTGCGACGCACCCGCCGACTGGATCTTCGTCGGCGCCCGCCTGCGCGGACGACGCGGCGACGCCGCCGACATCGGCGCGCGCATCGTCGAGATCGATCGCGCCCGCGAGGCCAGCCAGCCGCGCAGCCGGACCGGCGGGTCGACCTTCGTCAATCCGGTTGGCGCCAGTGCGTGGGAGCTGATCGATCGCGCCGGCTGCCGTGGTCTGCGGATCGGCGGCGCGCAGGTATCGGAGAAGCACTGCAATTTCCTTGTCAATACCGGCGAGGCGACGGCGCGCGACATCGAGGCGCTGGGAGAGGAAGTCCGCCGCCGGGTGTTCGAGAGCGCGGGCGTCGCGCTGGCGTGGGAGATCAGGCGCATCGGGGTCGAACGGGTCGGCGACCTGCCGGTTCCGGCGGGAGCGCCGGCATGAAAAAGCACGTCGCGCTCCTGAAAGGCGGTTGGTCGCCCGAGCGCGAAGTGTCGCTCGTCAGCGGACGCGCGTGCGCGGCGGGACTGCGCGAGGCGGGCTACGACGTGACCGAGATCGACGTCGTCCGCGACCTGCGGGCATTGATCGACGCGTTGCGGCCCGTCGGCGGTGGCGGGCCGGACGTCGTGTTCAACGCCCTGCACGGCAAGTGGGCCGAGGATGGCTGCATCCAGGGCGTGCTCGACATCCTGGCGATCCCCTACACGCACTCCGGCGTGCTCGCATCGGCGCTCGCGATGGACAAACCAATGGCGCGCCAGGTGCTGGGCGCGCTCGGCGTGCGCTGCCCGGAGGGCGTCGTGATCGAGCGGCGCGCGCTGGCGTCGGCCGACCCCATGCCGCGACCGTTCGTGGTCAAGCCGGTCGACCAGGGGTCGAGCGTTGGCGTGCACATCGTGGGCCCGGGCGACAATCTCGCGGCGACGGAGCCCGGCGAAGCCGGTCTCGGCGGCCACGTCCTGATCGAGCGCTACATTCCCGGCCGCGAGTTGACGGTGGCGGTGATGGGCGACCGGGCGCTCGCCGTGACCGAACTGCGGCCAAAGGTGAAATTCTACGACTACGAGGCCAAGTACACCGACGGGATCACCGAGCATCTGGTACCCGCGCCGGTGCCGCCCGACCTCTACGACGAGGCGATGCGCTGGGCGTTGCTGGCGCATCGGGCGCTGGGCTGCACTGGTCTCACGCGGTCCGATTTCCGCTGGGACGATTCGCTGCCCGGCACCGCCGGCCTGAACTTCCTTGAGATCAATACCCAGCCCGGCATGACGCCGTTGTCGCTGGCGCCCGAGCAGGCCGCCTGGGCCGGCATTCCGTTTCCCGAACTGATGACGTGGATGGTGGAGAACGCGCGATGCCCGCCGTGACGCCGTCCGCCCCCCGCGAACTGGACGTCCGCGGTCGCCGGCTCGCGACGCGTCGGGCGGCGACGGTCCGACCGGGTGGAGCGCGTCCCGCCGCCGGACGCAAGGCGGTCGACACCTCGCGCGGTCGTCTGCGCCTGTCGCTGCGTCACGCCCTCGCGCTGGGCATCGCCATCCTCGCGCTGGGTGGTGGCGCCATCGCCGGCTGGGCGCTGTGGAAGAGCGGCAAGATCGAGCAGTTGCAAGCGTGGGCATCGGAACGTCGCGACCAGGTGCTGTCGTGGGCGCCGTTTCCCTTGCAGGACGTGACGGTCGATGGACGCCGGCACGTCACGCAGGATGCCGTCCTGAAGGCTATCGACATGCGGCGCGGGCAGTCGTTGCTCGCCGCCGACCTGCACGGCGCCCGCGACCGGCTCGAACGGATCGAATGGGTGGAACACGCCGCGGTGGAACGGCGCTGGCCCGACACGATCCACGTCGTGTTGAGGGAGCGCCAGGCGATCGCGCTGTGGCAGAACACGACGATCGGCGCCGACGGCAGGCCAACGGTCGACTACGTGCTGATCGACCGGCTGGGACGCAAGGTCCGCTCGGTCGATCCCGGCGAGATGCGGGTGCCCCTGATGCTGGCAGGAGAGGGAGCGCCGGAGGCGGTTGGCAGTCTCTTTCTCGTGCTCCAGGACGCGCGGCCGATCGCGGAACGGATCAAGGCAGCGGTCTTCGTGGGCCAGCGGCGCTGGAATCTGGTGCTCGATTCCGGATTGCAGATCCGTCTGCCCGAGGAGGACACGGGTGCGGCTCTCCAGCGCTTGCTGGCGCTGGACAGAAGCCACCGCCTGCTCTCGCGCGACCTGTCGGTGGTGGACGTGCGCCTGCCCGATTACATGGTACTGCGCGCGGCGGGTGCCGCCGATCCGCTGCTTGCCGCCGGGGCGCGCGCCGAGCCGCCGGCCGGCGCGACGCGGCCGGCGTCGCCACCGGCGCGGCCGCAGACGAACGACAACAACAACAACAACAACAAGCCCAAGCCCGGCGACACGTCCGCCGGGCGGCGTACCTGAAGGGTGTGGAACGTGGTCAAGGCTCGCAACGGCATAGTCGCCGCTCTCGATGTCGGAACCAGCAAGGTCGTGTGCTTCGTCGCCCGGATCGACAGCGGCGGCCTGCGCGTGATCGGCATCGGACATCAGCCCGCCGGCGGTCTGCGCTCGGGGAACATCGTCGACATGGACGCCGCCACGCGCGCGATCTCCTCGGCGGTGAGCGCCGCGGAGGAGATGTGCGGCGAAACGGTTCGCGAGGTGATCGTCGGCGTCGGCGGCGGGCAACCGGCGTCGCACAACCAGAGCCTCGAGGTGCTGATCGGCAGCCACGAGATCGGCGAACGCGACGTGCGGCGGTTGCTGTCGCAGGTCCATCTGCCGGCCGAGACCGGCGATCGCGATCTTATCCACACCCTGCCGGTCGGCTACACCGTCGATGGTCACGACGTCGTCGAGCCGCGCGGCATGTACGGCGAGCGCCTCGGGGTCGATTTCCATCTCGTGACCGCAGCGGCCGGCGCGATGCGCAACCTCTCGGTCTGCGTCAAGCGCGCCCATCTCGACATCGCCGACCGGGTCGCCACGTCCTATGCCTCGGGTCTCTCGTCGCTGGTGGTGGACGAGCGCAATCTCGGCGCCACCCTGATCGACATGGGTGGCGGCACCACCTCGATTTCGGTGTTCTACGAAGGTCACCTCGTGCACGTCGATTCGATCCCGATCGGCGGCAACCACGTCACCAGCGACATCGCGCGTGGCCTCTCGACTCCGGTCTCGGACGCGGAGCGTATGAAGACGCTGATCGGGCGCGCGAAGGCCCGTCCCAACGACGAATTCGACATCATCGACGTGCCGCTGATCGGCGAGCAGGAACGCACGACGCCCAATCACGTGCCGCGCAGCATCCTGGTCGGCATCATCCGGCCGCGCATCGAGGAGACGTTCGAACTGGTCCGCAGCCGGCTCGAGGCCAGCGGCGTGGACAAGCTGGCGGGCGGCCGCGCCGTCATCGTCGGCGGCGCCTGCCAACTGGACGGCGTGGCGGAGGTCGCGGCCGAGATCCTGAACAAGAAGGTCCGGGTCGGCGGCCCGATCCGCGTCGCCGGTCTCGCCGAATCGACCGGCGGCCCCGCGTTTGCGGCCTGTACCGGCCTGCTCGTGCATGCCGCCCAGACCGCCGCCAGCCAGACGACCGCGGGCAATTCGGCCGTCGAACAGCCTCGCGGTGGATTCGGTCGATTTGGTAGTTGGATACGAGAGAACTTTTAGTCTAGAATCCGAAACGGAATCGGCAATTCTCAAAGGACCGGCACAAGAAAAGCCGGCACCGACGACGGCCAAAGACGAGAAAATAGGCCGCGGCGGCTTCCAACGAAGATAACCCCCTCGTCTACGTGTGGAGACACTGCCATGACGATCAGCCTCGCGCTCCCGCAGAAGGAGACCGACCTGAAACCGCGCATCACCGTTGTGGGTGTCGGTGGAGCAGGCGGCAATGCGGTCAACAACATGATCAGCGCCTCGCTGGAAGGCGTCGAATTCGTGGTCGCGAACACCGACGCCCAGGCGCTCGGCCAGTCGCTCGCGGACCGGCGCATCCAGCTCGGCATCAGCATCACCCAGGGCCTCGGCGCCGGTGCCCGGCCGTCGGTCGGCAAGCAGGCCGCCGAGGAGGCACTTCCCGAAATCATGCAGGCGCTGGAAGGCTCCAACATGGTCTTCGTGACGGCCGGCATGGGCGGCGGCACCGGTACCGGCGCCGCTCCGGTCATCGCCCAGGCGGCGCGCGACCAGGGCATCCTGACGGTCGGCGTGGTCACCAAGCCGTTCCACTTCGAAGGGCGTCGTCGCATGACGATGGCCGACGAGGGCATCAACGAGCTCGAAAAGTTCGTCGACACGCTGATCATCATTCCGAACCAGAACCTGTTCAAGATCGCCAACGAGAAGACGACCTTCGCCGACGCCTTCAAGATGGCCGACGACGTCCTCTACTCCGGCGTTCGCGGCGTCACCGACCTGATGGTGATGCCCGGCCTGATCAACCTCGACTTCGCCGACATCCGCACCGTCATGGGCGAGATGGGCAAGGCGATGATGGGCACCGGCGAGGCCGAGGGCCAGGATCGCGCCAAGGCCGCCGCCGAGGCCGCGATCTCGAACCCGCTGCTCGAGGACGCCTCGATGAAGGGCGCCAAGGGCGTGCTCATCAACATCACCGGCGGCATGGACATGACGCTGCTGGAGGTCGACGAGGCCGCCAACCGCATTCGCGAGGAAGTCGACTCCGAAGCCAACATCATCTTCGGCTCGACGTTCGATCCGGCGATGCAGGGGCGCATGCGGGTGTCCGTGGTCGCCACCGGAATTTCGGCCGCCGTCATGTCGCAGCCGCAGCCGAACTTCCTCAACATCGACTCGCGACCGTTGCAGACGGGACAGCCGCACCTCACGCGCGCCGTTCCCGGCGCGCGGCCGTCGATGCCGCCCGTCTACATGGCGCCGCCGGCTCCAACGATGGCGATCCCCGTGGTGGCGGCCGCGATGGCGCCCGAGCCGATCGAATTCGCGCCGGCGCCGGTCGGGATGGAAGCAATGCCGGAACCGGTCGAGACGGCTCCGGCCACCGCCGAAATCGGCGCGATCGCGGACGCGCCGCGCGTCGAGGCGGAACTGCCGCTGGCACCGGCCGCGAGCACCCAGCGCGCGGCGTCGCCGCCGGCCAGGCCGGTGGCGATCGCGCGTCCGGCCGAGACGGCCAAGCCGGTCGTCAGATACGACCCGATGGCCAACCGCGGACCCAGCCTGTTCCAGAAGGTAACGGGGTTCATGGGGGCGGGCCGGGCAACCGCACCGGCGGCGCCCGAAGCGCCGCGCGCCGCGGAACCAGCGCCGCCGGCGATGACCAAGCCGGTGATCGCCCAGATCCAGCCGACGCTCGGTGGCCTCGATGCCAAGGACCGCGGCAAGCCGGGCCGGGAAGAGGACGATCTGCAGATTCCCGCCTTCCTGCGCCGTCAGGCGAACTGACGTCCCGGACGCCGGCCCGGCCGGCGTCCGCCGCTGTCTTCCACGCATCTCCCGGGGGCCCGACGGTCCCCGGTTTTTTTCCGATCCGGCGCGACGATCCCGCTCTTTCCCCGGACCGCGATCGGCGCTAGGCATACGTCCCCGACCGCTCCCGGAATCCGCATGACAAGCGCCTCGACAGGAAACGCCCGTTGGTTACGCCCTCTGGCCCCGATCCTGGCCGGGCTTTTGCTGTGCGCGGGCCTGGCCGCGTGCAGCGGCGACGACGACAACCGCACCTACGTCGAGCAACCGGTCGAGACGATCTACAACAACGCCCTCGATGCGCTCGCCGCCGCCGACTACAAGGCCGCCGCCAAGGGCTTCGAGGAAGTCGACCGCCAGCATCCCTATTCGGTGTGGGCGGCCAAGGCCCAGCTGATGGCGGGGTTCACCAACTACCAGGGCAACAAGTACGACGAAGCCATCGTCGCGCTGGACCGTTTCATCCAGCTGCGACCGGGCAATCGCGACATTCCCTATGCCTTCTACCTGAAGGCCCTCTGCTACTACGAACAGATCACCGACATCGGCCGCGACCAGCGCATCACCGAGCAGGCGCTGAACGCGCTCGGCGACGTCGTCAAGCGTTTCCCCGATTCGCCCTACGCCCGCGACGCGCGTCTCAAGATCGACCTCACCGTCGACCACCTGGGCGGCAAGGAGATCGAGGTCGGACGTTTCTACCATCGCAGCAAGCACTACCTCGCCGCGATCAATCGCTATCGCCAGGTCGTCGAGAAATACCAGACCACCACCCACGTGCCCGAGGCGCTGCACCGGCTGGTAGAATGCTATCTGGCGCTCGGCGTCGTGAACGAGGCGCGGATGGCGGGAGCGGTTCTCGGGCACAATTTTCCGGGCAGCGACTGGTACGCCGACGCGTATTTCCTGCTCGAAGGCGTCGATCTGCGGCCGGCGCGCGACCAGTCGTCCTGGCTGGACCGCGTCTGGCGCTCGATCTTCTAGACGCCGGTACCCGGTCATGTTGCTGGGATTGTCGATTCGCGATTTCGTGCTGATCGGGCGACTCGATCTCGCGTTTTCCGATTCCACCGGTCACGGCGGTCTCGCGGCGTTGACCGGCGAGACGGGGGCGGGCAAGTCGATCCTGCTCGACGCTTTCGGCCTGGCGCTGGGCTGCCGCGCCGACAGTGGCGCCGTCCGCGCGGGTGCCGGCCAGGCGACGATTACCGCCGCGTTCTCGATCGGCAAAAACCACGCCGCGCGCGCCATCCTCGTGGCGCAAGGACTCGATGTCGGCGACACCCTGATTCTGCGGCGGGTGGTGGCGGCCGACGGTCGCGGGCGCGCCTTCATCGACGATCAGCCCGTATCGGTCGCGCTGCTCAAGCGCGTGGGCGAGACGCTGGCGGAGATCCAGGGACAGTTCGAACAGCATGGCCTGCTCAGCGTCGCCAACCATCGCGACGCGCTCGATGCCTTCGGCGGGCTCGAGAACCGGGCAACGGCGGTGTCGACGGCCTGGGCGGAATGGCGGGCCGCCGAAACCGCGCGCGCCGAAGCGGTCGTGGCCTACGAGCAGGCCCGCCGCGAGGAGGAGTATCTGCGGCACGCCGTGGGCGAACTCGACCGGCTTGCACCCGGGGCCGACGAGGAGGATGAACTCGCCGCCCGCCGCCAGCTGTTGCGCCACGGCGCCGCCGTCGGCAAGGCGGTCGTGGCGGCGCTGGCCGAACTCGAAAACGGCAAGGGGCTCGCCTCGCAATTGGCCGGCGCCCATCGCCTGATCGAGCGTCAGGTTGGCAACGCCGGCGGCAAGCTCGACGCTGCCCTCGCGGCACTGGATCGGGCTGTGTCGGAAACCGTCGAAGCGGCGGCCCAGCTCGAACAGGCGCGCGACGCGCTCGACGCCGATCCCTCGGCGCTGGAGAAGGTCGAGGAGCGGCTGTTTTCCCTGCGCGCCGCGGCCCGCAAGCATGGCGTGCCGCTGGCCGGGCTGGCGGGGCTGCGCGAGCGCATGGCCGAGCAGTTGGCGGCGCTCGACGACGGCGACGCCCGCCAGCGGCGGCTCGCGGCGGAAGCGGCGCGCGCGCGCGCGGCGTTCGTCGAGGCGGCCGAAGGACTCTCGGGCGCGCGCGCCAAGGCCGCGGCCCGACTCGACAAGGCGGTTGCCTCGGAACTGGCGCCGCTGAAACTCGAACGCGCCCGCTTCGCGACCAGGCTCGAACGCCAGCCGGAAAAAGACTGGTCGGCCAACGGAATCGACCGGATCGAGTTCCTCGTCGCGACCAATCCGGGCGCTGCGCCCGAGCCGATCGGCAAAGTCGCATCGGGTGGCGAGCTGTCGCGCTTCATGCTGGCGCTCAAGGTCGCGATGGCGAGGGTCGGCGAGGTCGGTACCGTCGTTTTCGACGAGGTCGACAGCGGCGTCGGCGGTGCCACGGCCGCGGCGGTCGGCGAGCGGTTGCGCCGGCTGTCGCGCGATCTCCAGATACTGGTCGTCACGCATTCGCCGCAGGTCGCGGCGCTGGCCGACCAGCACTGGCTGATTCGCAAGACCGCGACGCGCGCCAAGGCCTCGACCGACGTGATCGCGCTCGACGAAGCGGGCCGCCGCGAGGAGCTGGCGCGGATGTTGTCGGGCGCGGAGGTCACCGCCGAGGCGCGGGCGGCGGCGGACCGGCTGCTGGCGGCGCGGGTCTGAGGCGTGGAGGGGACGATGTCGCGGGCGGCGAAAGTGGTCGCGGACACGCCGGTCGACCAGTTGACCAGGCGGCAGGCCGACAAGGAACGGGCGCGGCTGGCGAAAGAGATCGCGCGCCACGACGGGCTGTATCATCGCGACGACGCGCCGGAAATTTCCGATGCCGACTACGACGCGCTGCGGCGTCGGCTGACCGGCATCGAGGCGCGGTTTCCGGATTTGCTGGAGCCCGACAGCCCGAGCCTGAAGGTCGGAGCGCGGCCCGCCCAGGGGTTCGCGAAAATCGTCCATGCGCGGCCGATGCTGTCGCTCGACAATGCGTTCGCCGATGTCGACGTCGGGGAGTTCTTCGAGCGCGTGCGACGCTTCCTCGGTTTGCCGGCTGGAGAGGAAGTTGTCGTCGTGGCGGAGCCGAAAATCGACGGGCTTTCGGTGTCGTTGCGGTATGGAAAGGGCATGCTGGAACGGGCCGCTACGCGTGGCGATGGCGCCGAGGGCGAGGACGTGACGGCCAACATCGGGACCATTTCATCGATACCGGCCAAGTTGTTGGGCGACGACATTCCGGACGTGGTCGAAGTGCGTGGCGAAATTTTTATGAATCACGCGGATTTTATTGCGTTGAATTTGCGACAGGAATCGGCGGGCGAGAAATCCTTCGCCAATCCGCGCAACGCCGCGGCCGGATCGCTGCGCCAGCTCGACGTGTCGATCACCGCCAGCCGGCCCTTGTCGTTCTTCGCCTATGCCTGGGGCGAGCATCGCCACGATGGCGTGGAAAGCGCCCCCGCCGCGTCGCAGGCAGCCTGGCTCGACCGGCTGCGGGGCTGGGGCTTTCCGGTCAATCCGCTGGCGCGCGCCTGTCCCGATCTGGCCGCGACGCTGGCGTTTTACCGCGATATCGGCGAGCGCCGGGCCGGGCTGCCCTACGACATCGACGGCGTCGTCTACAAGATCGACCGGGTCGACTGGCAGGAGCGGCTGGGCTTCGTCAGCCGCTCGCCGCGCTGGGCCATCGCGCATAAATTTCCGGCCGAACGCGCCCGCACCATCCTCAGGGACATCGCGATCCAGGTCGGCCGCACTGGCGCCCTGACGCCGGTGGCGGAGCTGGAACCGGTCAATGTCGGGGGCGTGATGGTGTCGCGTGCCACCCTGCACAACGCCGACGAGATCGCCCGCCTCGACGTCCGGCCCGGCGACACGGTGGTGATCCAGCGGGCGGGCGACGTGATCCCGCAAGTCCTTGAAGTCATTGTCGAATCAAGGCCGGAAGGAACCCAACCCTACGCCTTTCCGAGCCACTGTCCATGCCCGCTGTCGACCCCCGTCGCGGCCGAGGAAGACGGCGTCGTGCGGCGCTGCTCGGGCGGCTACGAGTGCCCATTCCAGCAGGTCGAACGGCTGCGCTATTTCGTGTCGCGCGGCGCGTTCGACATCGAGGGGCTGGGCGGCACCCACATCGAGAATTTCTGGCGCGACGGCCTGCTGAAGACCCCCGGCGATATCTTCCGTCTGCACGTCCGGCAGGCCGAGATCGGCAAGCGCGAGGGCTGGGGCGAGCAGTCGGCGGCCAATCTGGTGGCCGCCATCGAGTCGCGCCGCGAGATCGCGCTGGAGCGTTTCATCGGCGCCATCGGCATTCCCTCGATCGGCGAATCGACCGCCAAGGCGCTGGCCCGCGAGTATGTCGAAGCCGGGGTCTGGTTCGACGAGATGCTGCGGGCGCGCGACGAGCGGACCCTCGTTGCAGGCGTGGTGAAGAAGGAAAAGGCGACGGCCGAAGTCGGGCCGGGCTTTGGCCGCCTGTGCAACGTCGCCGACATCGGCGTGACCACGGCGGACCGGCTGGTCGGCTTCCTCGCCGAGGGCCACAACGTCGAGATCGTGCGCGATCTGCTGGCCGAGGTGCGGGTGCAACCCTACAGGGTCAGCGCCGCGGCCGCCGGCTCCGTGGTGGCGGGCAAGACCGTGGTTTTCACCGGCACCTTGGAAAAGGTAACGCGCGGCGAGGCCAAGGCGCGCGCCGAAGCGCTGGGGGCGAAGGTCGCCGGTTCGGTGTCGGCCCGCACCGACTATGTGATCGTCGGCGCCGACGCCGGCTCCAAGGCGCGCAAGGCGCAGGAGCTCGGCGTTCGGGTGCTGACCGAGGACGAGTGGCTGGCCCTGATCGGCTCCTGAAACAATCCCGCGATCTGGTGATCCAGGTGCGGCATCCGGCGTCTTGATCGCGCCGTATTGGATAGCGATACGCGCTTCCCGTCGGGCGGAGGCGTGCCCTTCCATCGGTTTCGATCTGGCGTTGCGTTCGATGAACTTCCCGTTTCACGAACTGGCCAATCCGGCGCTGCCGGCCTGGCTTCCGCTTTCGGTTCTGGCCTGGCTCGTCCACGTGGGCGTCTATCACGGGGCAGCGCTTGCCTTCGCGTGGTGCGACGCGGCCGGCGCGTTGCGCCGTTTCAAGGTGCGCGACGTCGACCGGATCGGCTTGGCCGCCATGGCGCCGCGGGTGCTGTTCAACCAGGTCTTCCTGCTGCTGCCCTGCATGGTCGCCTGCGAGGTCGCGGGCCTCGCGTTCGTCGGCGAGTCGCGGCTTGGTCCGCTCTGGTTCGTGGTTGGCCTGCTTGGCCTGGCCGTCGGCCACGACGTCTTCCAGTACGTCGCCCATCGCGGCATTCTGCACCATCCCTGCCTGATGAAGCCGCTTGGTCACCAGCTGCACCACGCAACCGGTGCCAGCAAGGCGATGAGCGCCTGCTACATGTCGGCGCCCGATTTTTTCCTCGAGATCGTTTGCCCTTATCTTCTGCCGCTGATGCTGATCGGCGGCGGCGGATCGGACATCGCTTTCCATCTCGTGGCGATCGGGCTGGGGTCGATCGGCGGCCTTTACGAGCACTCCGGCTACGATTTCGGCAAGGCGCTGCCCGGCCGTCGCGGTCGGCTGCCGACGGCCATCGGCGGGGCGATCAGCAGCCACGCCCACGCCGAGCATCACCGCCGTTTCGTCGTCAGTTTCAGCGACGGGTTCGGCAGTTCCAGCCTCTGCGACGCCATTTTCGGCACCCGCTGGGATCGCAGACCCGGCGCCCGACCGGCGCCGCGGTCGGACGACCCGGCCGATAGTTGGGAAACGAGCGGGGCCGGTGAACCGTTGGTGGGCGCGGGCCGGCCTGCGTAGCTTTGCTTTCGATCGATGGGGGCACCGCGGAACAAGCGATGCCGCGTTCGACAATATATACATGTATTGACAAGTAGGTCCGACTTGTGTAGTGTTTTCTCGTCAGGTTGGCTTCGTGCGTCCCGCGCCGACGGGGCCGCCGACCATCGTTCGCGACCCTGTCCGACGACCGCGAATCCGATTGGCCGATCAGGCTGTCCCGATGGAGGCTTGCGTTGGGCGCCGTTAGGCACCAAGCGCGGCGCGGCCGGCCAACGGGCGGACACAATTTCATCCGGGTAAAACCACCGGCTCCCGTCGGCGCGAACCCAGCGGGATTTTACCCGGATGAAATATCGCGCCACGCGCCGAAGCGCCGGCGTCGTTGCGCAGTCGCTCGTCATCCGACGGCCGACACCCTGCACCCTGCTTCACCGAGGTCGGGTCGTCCGTTATCTTCTTCCGTCGGCCAGCTGGTCCGACCTGATTTGCTCCGGCCGAGGCTCGTGCGGCCGACCTTGCCGGCGAGGCCGCCCGACCACGATCTCCCCGACCACCGCGACCATCACGGCGCCGCCGCCCGGCAGCGTCGCCAGCGCCGGGGTTTCGCCGTGGGCGAGCCAGACGAGAGCGGGACCGAGCGGCACGTCGAGGCTGCCGACGACGGCGGGGCGGCAAAGCCGTGACGCGACGCCTCCGGACCGGTCGGGCTACGAGGGCCAGACGGTCCTGACCGGATCGCGCCCGTCCCAGCTTCGCGCGGCGGCCTCGATGCCGTCGAACACGCGTTTGCGGGTCGCCGTCAGCTCGGCGATTTCCATCACCGAGCCGCCATGCGTCTCGGTCTCGAAATAGGCGAAGGGCCCGCGCGAGGATTCGCCGGACTGTCCGATCACGAGACCCGCGGCCTGCGCGCGCGCGATCGTGCCGGCGTAGTCGACCGGCCAGGTGCTGACATGCTGGAGGCCGTCGCGGCCCGAGCGCAGGAAGTCGCGATACATCGAGGGATGGTCGTCGCGCGGCTGGATCAGCTCCAGCTGCGTGCCGCCGGAATTGGCCAGCGCCACCGCGAACTGCGCCGCCGAGGGCTGGCCGCGATAGCGGAAGTTCGTCACCGGCATGCGTTCCAGATAGAACCACGGCCCGACGCCGAGCGTGCCCGACCAGTGCCGCATCGCGGCCTCGATGTCGCGCACGACATAGCCCAGTTGTTTGATCTCGCCGAACAGCAGACTCATGGCGGTGGTTCCTTTCACGACAATGGCGGTGCGATTGTCGGCCAGACGATAACGACGATGCGCCTCGGGTGCACTTTCATACCTTCTCCTGGCATCAAGGGCCGCGAGCGGCCCGGTGGCGAGGGAAGGTTTGATGTGTAGACCGGCAGCGTAGCCACTTCCGTCGAGCCCTCGCGAGCGGCCTCCGCCTCAATCCAGCGACACGCCCGAGACCAGCGGCTTGCCCGCGAAGTGGGCGTCGAAATTGGCGACGGCCTTGGCGCCCATGGCGGCATGGGCCTGGCGGGTGCCGCCGCCGAGATGGGGGCTCATGACGAGGCTGGTCTGTTCCATCAGGCGCGGCGGAATTTTCGGCTCCTCGTCGAACACGTCGATGCCGGCGCCCGCGATGGTGCCGTCGGCGAGCGCGTCGGCCAGGGCCGCTTCGTCGATGGCGATGCCGCGGCTGATGTTCACGACGTGGCCGCGCGGCCCCAGCGCCTTCAGGAACGCGGCGTTCACGATGTGCCTGTTGGAGGCATCGGCGCGCAGCGCCACGACGACGAAGTCGCTCCACTCCGCCAGCGCCAGCGCGGAGTCGAGATAGCGCCACGCCACGTCGGTGCGTTTGGTCCGGCTGTGATAGCCGATCTCGGCGTCGAAGGCGGCGGCGCGCACGGCGACCTTCTGGCCGATCGCGCCGAGGCCGAGGATGCCGACCTTGGCGCCGCTCATGCCGGTGATCGGCGGCCATTTGTCGGTGCCGCGACGATCCCACTTGCCGGCCCGGATGTAGCGGTCGGCTTCCGCGACGCGCCGGGTGCTGGCGAGCAGCAGCGCCATCGCCATGTCGGCGACGGCCGCGGCGTTGGCGTCGGCGGCGTTGCTGAGGGAAATGCCGCGCGCTTTCAGCGCGGCGCGCTCGATGCGCTCGAAGCCGGTGCCGTAACAATGCACGTGGCGGAGGTTGGGCAAGGCGTCGAGCATGGCGTCGCCGCCCAGCACCATGCTGCCGACCGTGAGGATGGCGCGGACGCGTTCGCGGGCACCCTCGGGCAGCGCCGCGGGGCTGCGTTCGAGCACCGGGCCGAACACTTCGTAGCGTTCGCCGAGCTCGCGCATCAGGCGTTGCGGGCAATGGTACATCACGAGGATGCCGGGCTTGTCGGCGGCCATGGGTCGGTCTTTCGTGAAACGCGGGAGAGGATGCGGCGCGGAACCTAGTGGGTTCGCGCGTCCGGGGGAACCACAGCGACGCCTCGCGCGCGGGTATGGCGGACGTGCGGGAACGGCGTGGGAGAGACGGCGTCGCCGCTCGGGGGCGTCTCGGCCGGATGCCGGGATCGCGCGCGACGGTTGACGCGGCGGCGACGCTCGCGATGATGCGCGCCATGACCGATGCACCGCGTACTTTCGTCTGCCTGTCCGGCGCCTGGATGGGCGGCTGGACCTGGGATTTCGTCGCGCCGCAACTGCGCGCCGCGGGCCATCGCGTGTTCACGCCGAGCTATCGCGGCCTCGCCGAACGCGCCCACGAGCTGAGCCCGGACATCTGCAACGAGACCTGCGTCGAGGACGCCATCGCCTGCCTGGTCGACAACGACCTGCGCGACATCGTGCTGGTGGGCCACAGTTTCGGCGCCCTGATCTCCAGCCTGCTGGTCGACCGCATGCCCGAACGGGTTCGCCAGCTGGTGCTGATCGATGGCGGTCTGACGCGCGATGGCCAGTCGATCTTCGGCCGCATCCCGCCCCGCATCGTGGCCAAGCGCCAGACCCTGATCCGCGAGGTGAACGGCACGCAGGTGTTGCCCTTCGCGCCGGCTACCAGCCTGATCATCGACGATCCGGCGCTGGCGGCGTGGACGCACGCGCGCCTGACGCCCCATCCGTTGCGTTGCTACACCGAGCCGATCTCGCTGAAGCACCCCGCCGGCAACGGCCTGCCGATCACCTACATCGCCTGCACGAAGCCGCTCTATCCGGTGTCGGCCGGCGCCCACGACATTTTCAGGGCGCGGAGCGATACCCGCTTCCGCGAGATCGAGGCCGGCCACAACTGCATCGTCTCCGCACCCGATCTGGTCGTGCGCGAACTGCTCGCCGTGCCCTGACCGGAGCCCGTCGATGATCCTGGTCGCCGGCCTCTGGCGGTCCGGCAGCAACGATGATCCCGCCACGGCCGCGCGGCAAGTGATTGCGCTGCCGCAACAACTCTTCCTTCTCCGAGCGCATTGACGGGAGAGGTGGCGCGCAGCGCCGGATGAGGGGCTTCGCGGCCTGGCGAACGGCACGGTCGCGCGAGAGTCGACGATGTCGTCGCAACACCGCGAGGCCCCCGTCCGCCCTTCGGGCACCTTCTCCCGTCATGCCAGGCAGGAGTGTCCGGGGAAAGTTGGTCGAGTGCGCTCGTGACATCGCGAGGGGAGGATGTTCAAGCTGTGGTCGGCCCATGTTCTAGCAGGGAAAAGCGCTGTGCCCCAACAACTCTTCCTTCTCCCCTCGAAGGAGTGGAGAAGGTGGCGCGCAGCGCCGGATGAGGGGCTTCGCGGCCTGGCGAACGGCACGGTCGCGCGAGAGTCGACGATGTCGTCGCAACACCGCGAAGCCCCTCATCCGCCCTTCGGGCACCTTCTCCCCCCCCAAGTGGGGGGAGAAGGGAAGAAACCCCTGTGCCGCTGTAACTTCTTCCTTCTTCCCCGTCTTCCCAGGGGCGGCCAGCGGCCCCGTGGGAGAAGGTGCGCGAAGGGCCGATGAGGGGCGTCGCGCGGCCAGAAACGTCCGTCGAGATGCGTGGACGCCCCGGCCATCTCCGGCGGAGACGCGCACGAAAGGGCAATAGCCTCGCGCGATCGCCCCGGGCCGGAGCTACGGACACGAGACCGGCCAGTGGCGCGGCGGTTCGTCCGCCCGCGAAACCCGCCGGCGCGAAAGCCTTGCGGGCGCGAAGTCGCGTGATAGTTTCCCGGCCATGACCGATCTGCCCTATCCGCTCGAAACGCTCGACCTGTCGGCACCGCTGGACCTTCACCGCGACGCGGTGAAGCCGGAATGGATCGACTGGAACGGCCACATGAACGTCGGCTACTACGTGGTGGCGTTCGACAAGGCGACCGACACGCTGTGCAAACAGCTCGGCGTCGGCTGGGAATACACGCGCGAGAAAATCGGCATGACCTTCGTGCTGGAGGCGCACGTCACCTACGATCGCGAGATCGGCGAGGGCGCGCCGTTCCGGATCACGACGCAGATCCTCGATCACGACTCCAAGAAGGTCCACTACCTGCACGCCATGCACCACGCCACCGAGGGCTGGCTGGCCGCGACCAACGAACTGATGCTGATGAACATCGACTACGCCACGCGCCGGGCCGCACCGTGGCCGGCCGAAGCGGCGCTGCGCCTGGAGGCGATGGCGAAAGCGCACGCCGTCCTGCCGCGTCCGCCCCAGGCCGGGCGCCTGATCGGCATCCGCCGCCGCGCGGCCTGATCGCGTTCGCCGCCGTGATGGAGCTTCCCTACGCGCTGCCGGCGCTCGATCCCTCGACGCCGCTCGACATCCATCGCAGCGTCGTCCTGCCCGAATGGGTGGACTGGAACGGCCACATGAACATGGCCTTCTACCTGAAGGCGTTCGACGAGGCGGCCGGCGCCTTCAACACCCAGGTTGGCCTCGGCCGCCGCTACGTCGACAACAAGCTCGGCATGACCTTCGCCGTCGAGGTGCACATTACCTACGACCGCGAGGTGCGCGGCGGCGATCCGCTCGCCTTCGCGACGCAACTGCTCGACCACGATTCCAAGCGGATGCATCTCTTCACCACGATGCGGCACGCGACCGAGGGCTTCGTCGCGGCGACCAACGAGATGATGATCCTGCACATCGACCACGCCAGCCGCCGGCCGGCGGCGTTTCCGGCGATCGTCCGGGATCGCCTCGCGATTCTCGCCAGCCGCCATGGCGCCCTGCCGAAACCCGCCAAGGCCGGCCGTCTGATCGGCATTCCGCGCCGGCCGCTCCACGACCAACAGCAACAACAGTGATCCGACCGCTCCATGACGATGACCAGTTTCCCCTACGCCGTGCCCGACCTCGATCTCGCGGTGCCGTTCGACCGCCACCGCGACAATGTCCGCAAGGAGTGGATCGACTGGAACGGGCACATGAATCTCGCCCACTACGTGACCGTGTTCGACGAGGCGTCGGGCACCTTCGGCAAGCAGCTGGGTCTCGGCGAGCCCTACCGCGCGGCGGGACTCGGGCAGACCTTCGTGCTGGAAACCCACGTCACCTATGACCGCGAGGCGCGCGAAGGCGATCCGCTGCGGGTGACCACGCAACTGGTCGACCGCGACGCCAAGCGCATGCATCTCTACATGGAGATTTTCCACGCCGAAAAAGGCCACCTGATCTCGACCAGCGAGCGGATCGGCATCCATATCGACCAGACCACGCGACGGTCCGCGCCCTACCATCCGCTGGTGGCCGAACGGATTGAGACGCTGTTCGCCGCCCACCGCCTGGCGCCACGGCCCGCCAAGGTCGGCCGCGTGATGGGGCTGAAGAAGGCGTGAGCGAGGCGGACCATTTCGCGCGCGTCGAGGGCCTGCCGGCGACCGTGGAGTCGCTGACGGCGGATCTGCGCGCGCTGGGTGTCGGCTACGACGTCAGATAGCCACCGTCGACCGGCAGGATCGCGCCGGTCACGTAGCTCGCGGCGTCCGAACACAGGAACACGACTGGCCCCACGAGTTCCTCCGGTTCGCCGACGCGGCGCATCGGCACGTGCACGAGGTAGTTCTCAAGCGTGCGCGGATCCGCGCGGGTGACCTCGGTCATGGCTGTGGCGATGATGCCTGGCGCCAGCGCGTTGACGCGCACGCCCTCGGCCGCCAGTTCCGAGGCGAGCGCCCTGGTGAATTGCGCGACGCCACCCTTGGTCACCGGATAGGCACCGCTGCCGGCCGGTGCCACGAACGAGTTCGTCGATCCCATGTTGACGATGGCGCCCCGCGTGCTCCTGATCTGGTCGAGAAACGCCATCGTGACGTTGAACATGCCATCGATGTTGACGTCGAGCATGCGACGCCAGCGCTCGCGCGCTTCGGGCCCGAGAAAGCCGCCACGCAGGTAGATGCCGGCGTTGTTCACGAGGATGCGCAGCGGCCCGATCTCGCGTGCCACGCGGGCCGCGAGCGCGTCGCACGCCGCGGCGTCCGTTACGTCGAGCGCGAAGGCATGCGCGTCCCCACCGCCAGCGCGAATGGTCGCCGCCGTTTCCTCGGCCATGGTCGCGTCGACGTCGGTGACGATCACCGGCGCGCCGGCCGCGGCGAGGCCGCGCGCGATGGCCGCGCCATTGCCGCGTCCGGCGCCGGTCACCAGCGCCAGCCGGCCGGCCAGCGGTTTGTCGGTCAGGGCCTACTCCTTCGTCGCGGCACGGCGGGCCGCGGCGAGTGCCTCGGCGATCACGGCCTCGTCGCCGACATGGTTGGCGAGCAGCAACACCAGCGCGGCGTTCATCGCTTCGCTTTGCGCCGGCGACAGGCCTTTGTGGGCATCGACGATGGCGTTGTAGACGTCGTCGGGTCGCGCCAGGTTGAGGTCGGTCTTCAGGCCACTCATGCCGGACCTCCAGCCAGCAGCCGGCGCAGGCCGTCCGCCAGCGCCGCGGGGTCGATGCGACGCCAGCGGCCCGCGACATGCTGGTCCGGCCGCACGAGGAAGGTCGTGAAGCGCCGCGCGTCGCAGCGGCGGAACGCCAGGTTCCCGATATCCTCGAGGATCGTCCAGCCGGGGAAGTCGGGGCTGTCGATGTCGCGCGTCACCAGCAGCCGGGCCACGGGAAGCGAACCGGCGTCCAGGGCGGCGATGGCCGCGGCGACTTCCGGCGAGAGCTCGCCGGTCCGCTCGACGAACACGACGATGGCGAACCGTCCGGCCACCGCCTCGATCATCGAGGTCGGCCCGTTGCCGTCGAGCGGCGCGTCCGGAAACGAGGCACCCGGCGCCGGCGCGACGCCCCAGCTGGTCGAGGTATCGGCAATGTTGAGCGGCGAGGTTTCGTAGGCCACGGGGCGCGACAGGCGGCCGCTGTTGACCAGGGCGCGCGCGAAGGGGACGTCGTGGGCCAGCGCCAGGGTGGCATCGCGGAAGACGCGACTGGCGGGAAATTTGGGCGCGATGAAATCGGTGCTGCGCGTGGACTGTCGGATGTTCTCGCGCGCCGCCGCCAGCCGTTCCACGCCGTAGGTCCCGATCAGCGAGTCAGGCGCGCCGTCGCGCAGGACGGCCGCCAGTTTCCAGCCGAGATTGTCGGCATCGGCGACGCCGCCATTGCCGCCGCGGGCGCCGAACGGCGAGACGACGTGGGCGGCGTCGCCCGCGAACACCACGCGGCCCTCGACGTAGCGACGCATCGTGCGGCAGCTGAAGGTGTAGAGGCTGATCCATTCGTGGTCCCACGCCGCGTCGGGACCGAACATGGCGCGCAGCCGCCGGTCGATGTTTTCGGGCTTCTTCTCGATTTCGGGATCCGCGCCACGGCCGAGCTGGAAATCGACCCGCAGCACGTCGTCGGCCTGGCGGTGCAGCAGCACCGAGTGTTCGGGGTGGAACGGCGGATGGAACCAGAACTTCCTGACGTTCGGCAGCGCGGTGCGCATGCGGATGTCGGCGATCAGGAACTGGTCGTCGAACACCTCGCCTTCGAAAGGCAGGTCGAGCGCCCGCCGCACGCTGCTGCGCACGCCATCGCACGCCACCAGCCACGCGGCGGTCAGCGCGTAGTTTCCATCGGGCGTCTCGACGTCGACGTAGGCGCGGTCGGCCGATCGACCCACGCCCACGACCTTGTGGCGAAAGCGCAGATCGACCAGCGGTTGTTCGAGGCAACGCTCGACCAGATACTGCTCGCAGTAATATTGCTGGAGATTGACGAAGGCGGGAAAGCGCTGGCCTGGCTCGGGCGTCAGGTCGAAGCGGTAGACCGGCCGGTCGCGCAGATTGACCTCGCCGGTGTCCCAGGTCACGCCCTTGGCGACCACGCGCTCGGCGACGCCGAGCCGGTGCCAGATTTCCAGCGTGCGCCTTGCCTGGCAGATCGAGCGGCTGCCGAGGCTGACGGTGTCGTCCTCGTCGAGCACCACCGATGGCACGCCCTTGAGCGCCAGATCGAGCGCCAGCGTCAGGCCCACGAGGCCCGCGCCGACGATCGCCACCGGCACCGGCGCGTCGCCCGGCGGCGGTGGCTTGCGGTACGGATAGCGCGGATAAGTGTAGGAGCCCATGGCGGGCGGACGCTACTTCGCCTGCTCCAGCGCCTTCCACATCTCGACGTCGCGTTCGGCGGTCCAGATGCGCGGATCGGCGATGCCTCTCGCTTCGTCGAAGGCGCGCGAGACGTCGAACGGCATGCAATGGTCGAAGATGACCCAGTTGCCGTAGCGTGGCCGCATCATCGCGAGCGCCGCGTCGTAGGCGGTCTTCAGGTCGCCGCCGGCATCGGCGCGCTTTTTCACTTCGGCGTAGAGATCGGCGATGAAGGATTGGGTGCCCGAGAGACCGGCCTCGACGGCTTCCGGCGTCGTCAGCGCGTCGCCGCGTCCGGGCACCAGCGCCGAGGCCTTGAGGTCGCGTAGCTTCTGCAGC
Source organism: Caenispirillum bisanense (assembly GCA_945878895.1). Classification (GTDB taxonomy): domain Bacteria; phylum Pseudomonadota; class Alphaproteobacteria; order Reyranellales; family Reyranellaceae; genus CAMDVZ01. Next base: position 22,321 of record CAMDVZ010000010.1, read on the forward strand.
GTGTGCGGCCAGTCCTGGAAATAGGCGTCGCCGGCGTAAGGCGTGGCGGCGTACTCGACCAGGTCGCCGCTGAACAGCACGCGTTCCCCGGGCAGCCAGACGATGGTGTCGCCCTTGGTGTGGCCGCGCCCGGCATGGACGATCTCGACCTGCAACTTGCCCAGCCAGATCGTCATCCGCTCCTTGAAAGTGATGGTCGGCCAGGTCAGGCCCGGCACCGTTTCGGCGGCGCGGAACAGGCGGGGAAAGCGTTGCAGCTCGGATTTCCAGTCCTGGGCGCCGCGCTCGACGATCAGGTCGCGGGTGGCTTCGCTGGCGATGATGTGTTGCGGCTCGTAGCCCGAGGCGCCAAGCACGCGCACCGCGTGGTAGTGGGTCAGCACCACGTAGCGGATGGGCTTGTCGGTGACGCTGCGGATGTGCTCGATCACGGTGCGCGCCATCACCGGCGTCGCCTGGGCGTCGATCACCATCACGCAATCGTCGCCGACGATCACGCCGGTGTTGGGATCGCCCTCGGCGGTGAAGGCGTAGGTGTGTTCCGACAACCGGCTGAAGGTGATTTTCTTGTCGGCCATGTCGGCCTGAGACGCGAACGCCTTGCTCATCCCGCTTGCTCCTTCCGGGCGCGACGCTTTCGCGTCGGCGACGATTGCACCCAACTAGGCGCCAGCGCGCGTCGAAGTCAATCGCGGCCCGCCGCGGGTCGGGGCAATCGGGCGAACGTGGTGCCGGGAAATCGGAGCGGGTTCGACCCGGCAAGGTTTCCATCGACGCGACAACTGCTCCCGGGGCGCGATCGCCTTCACCCGATTGCCCTGGTCGTGGGTAGTGCATGGATGCGGATCCGCGCGGCCGTCGTCGTTGCGACAGGCCGTCGCGCCTCGATATCCTCGCCGGGACAGTCGCCATGGCGACCGGGCGGCGGGTGGACGCGGGGGCGACATGGAAACGTTGCGGCGGGCGGTGGCGGCGGATGCGCTGGCGATCCGCGAGCTGACGCGCGCCGCCTACGCCAGATGGGTGCCGCTGATCGGCCGCGAGCCCAGGCCGATGACTGCCGACTACGACGAGGCGGTCGCCAGACACCGCTTCGATCTCCTGTACATCGAAGGCGCCTTGGCCGCGTTGATCGAGACGCTCGCCGAGGCCGATCATCTGCTCGTGGAGAACGTCGCGGTGTCGCCGCGCTTCCAGGGGCGGGGCCTGGGCCGGAAGCTGATGGCGCACGCCGAAAGCATCGCGACGTCGTCGGGTTTCCGCGAGATCAGGCTCTACACCAACAAACTCTTCGCCGCGAACATCGAGCTCTATCTCGATCTCGGCTACCGGATCGACCGCGAGGAAGAAGCCAAGGGCCTCGGCATCGCGGTCTACATGAGCAAGCCGCTCGGGCCGTAGGGCGGATCATGGGGTTCCACGCGTCGTCCACCCATACCTTCCCTCGCCGGTGGAGAGAGAAGGTATGTATTTCAACTAATCCGAGAATTTACGCGATTCAGAAGCGGTCTCGACGGCGTGGTCCGGCGTCCGTCCGCTACGACCCCGTCTCGATCCGCAGGTACTGCATGCGGTCGACCGAGCGCAGGGTCACGTCGAACTCGTCGCCCTCGCGTTCGATGCCGAGCACGATGCGGGTGCCGGGCGGGCCGGCCGCCCAGACCTTGCGGTAGAAATCGGATACCTCGTCGACCGCCTCGCCGCCGACCGTCTTGATGCTGTCGCCGCGCCGCAGGCCGGCGCGTTCGGCCGGCCCGTCGCTCGACACATAGGCGATCGCCAGTTCGCCCGGCACCTGCTGGGCATAGAGGCCGAGCCATGGGCGGGGCGTGCCGACCTGGCGGCCCTCGCGCAGCGCCTCGATCAGCGGTTTCAGCCGGTCGATCGGGATGAACATGTTGCCGGGCAGGGTGCCCGAGGGGCCGCGCCAGGCGTCGCCGACCTGCAGGGAGCCGATGCCGAGCAGTTGCCCGTGGTCGTTGAGCAGCGCGGCACCACCGAAGGAATCGTAGGGCGGCGAGGTGAAGATGCCGTTATCCAGCAGATATTCCCAGTAGCCCGCGAAATCGCGCCGGTCGGTCACCAGCACGCGGCGCGCCGTCTTGGCGCCGCCGTGGCCGGCGATGATCACCTGGTCCTTGTATTTCAGCCGGTTCGAATCGCCGAACGTCACCGGCCGCGCCCGCGGCGGCTGGGTGGTGCGCAGCAGGCCGAAGCCGGTGGCGAAATCGTAGGCCACGACCTTGGCGGGCAGGGTGCGGCCACCGGAATCGATCACCTCGACCTCGGTGGCTTCCATCACGAGGTAGCCGACCGTCACGACCAGCCCCTCGGCGTCGACGATCACGCCGTGGCCGCCGCGTTCGGTGCCCAGCGTCTCGGCCGTGCGCGCGGTCTTCGGCACGTTGGCCTTGACCAGCACCACGGCGCGCAAGGCGCGGGCCAGCGGATCGATGGTCACGATCCGGGGGCCGGGTTCGCGCAGCGGCGGCACCTGCTCGGGCTCGTCGGGGAATACCGGCATCAGGCTCGCCATTGCCAGCGTGCGTCCCGACAGACCGCCTCTGTCCGTGTCCTCGTCCGCCATCGCGTCCTCTATTCACGCCGTTCCGGCCGCTGCCGCAGACTCGCGCGTTCCGCCGGTTCGATCAACCGCCGCGTCGTTTCACAAACTGGTGTCGAGCCGCAGATACTTGTAGCGGTCGCCGGAGGGAATGGCGATGTCGCGCCGCTCGCCGTTCCGCTCGATACCCAGCGTCACCGTCGTTCCGCTCGGACCGGTTGCCCACAGCTTGCGATAAAAGTCGAGCAGGGTCTCCGGCCGCGACTCCCCGACGCCGCGCACCACGTCGCCGCGGCGGACGCCGGCCTGCTCGGCTGGTCCGCCTTTGGTCACGTCGGCGACGACCAGACGGCCTTGCGCCTCGTAGGTCCGCATGCCCAGCCACGGTTTGGGCGTTTCGGGCCGGCGGCCTTCCTTGAGGTCGGCCAGGATGGTCTTCAGCCGGTCGATCGGAATGAACATGTTGCCGGGCACGGTGCGCGCGCCCCGGTACGCGTCGCCGACCTAGAGCGAACCGATGCCCAGCAACGCCCCGTCGTCGCCGATCAGCGCGGCACCGCCCCACAGCGGATAGGGAGGCGCCGTGAAGATCGCGCGATCGAGCACGTACTCCCAGTAGCCCGCGAAATCGCGGCGGTCGGCGACGATCACGCGCTGGGCGGCGTCGGGGCCGCCGTAACCCGCGACCGTCGCCTGGGTCTCGACTTTCAGCGCGTCGGATTCGCCCAGCGGCAAGGGCCTGGCACGCAGCGGAATCGCGGTCCGCACCAGTCCGAAACCCGAATCGTAGTCGTAGGCCACCACCGCGGCGCTGATCTTGCGGCCGCCGGCCTCGGTCACCTCGACGGCGTCGGCTTCGAGGATCAGATAGCCCACGGTGAGCACCAGGCCATCGGCGTCGATCGCCACGCCGTGACCGATCCGTTCGACCCCCAGCGTCTCGGCGGAGCGGGCGGCCCGCGGTACCGTCGCCTTGATGCCGACCACGCTGGCCAGCGCGTTCTTCACCGCGTCGGGCATCGTTCGTGCCGGTTTGGCGTCCTGGGCGACGGCCGCTGCCATCGGGCCGGCGCACGCGACCGCCAGAACCAGTAGCCATTGGCGCAGCATGGTTTTCATCGCGATCTCCAGTCCGGTCGATCCGGCGGGCCGGGACGCCGCGACCGAAACGCTACCACGCCGCCGCCGACGCGTCGCGCCACGCAGGGCAATCGGGTGAAACCGCTCCCGGCTCCGGAGCCGTTGCCGCGCCGATGGAAGCCTTGCCAATATCGCACCGTCCGGGAGCGCGCCAGTCCACTGGCGCTGATGACGAGCGTCCTCGATGACCGCGCGGCGGCGAAGATGTGCCACTGGAGTGGCGCGCGCCCGGATGTCGCCATCCCGGCGAGGTTTTCTCCGGGTCGAAGCCGCTCCGATGTTCCGGCGCCACGTTCGCCCGATTGCCCTGTCGCGCCACTGCAATCCATCCCGCTGGCTGCTATAGGATGCCCATGTCCGATCCCTTCGACCTCACCGACGACCCGGCCGAAGCCGACGCCCCACCGGCGCGGCGACGCGGCGGATTCACGTCCGAACCGGCAGCACCGGTGTCGACTGCCTATCTCGACGGGCTGAACGAGACCCAGCGCCAGGCCGTCGAGCTGGTCGAGGGACCGCTGCTGGTGCTGGCCGGCGCCGGCACCGGCAAGACCCGCGTGCTGACCACCCGCATCGCCCACATCCTGACCACGCGGCGCGCCTTTCCGAGCCAGATCCTCGCCGTCACCTTCACCAACAAGGCCGCCCGCGAGATGCTCGATCGCGTCGGCCAGACGATGGGCCAGGCCGCCGACGGGCTGTGGCTGGGCACGTTCCATTCGATCGGCGTGCGGCTGCTGCGCCGCCATGCCGAGCTGGCCGGCCTCAAGAGCAACTTCACGATCCTCGATACCGACGACCAGGTGCGGTTGCTCAAGCAGCTGATGGAAGCCGAGGCGATCGACGACAAGAAATTTCCGCCGCGCGTGCTGAGCGGCGTCATCCAGCGCTGGAAGGACCGCGCGCTGACGCCCGACAAGGTCGGCCAGTCCGACGAGGCCGGCGAGTTCGCCAACGGCCGCGCCGTCGAGCTTTACCGCCAGTACCAGGAGCGGCTGGCGCAGCTGAATGCCTGCGATTTCGGCGATCTGATCCTGCTGTGCGTGAAGCTGTTCCAAGACCATCCCGACCTGCTGGCCGACTACCACCGCCGCTTCCGCTATATCTTGGTCGACGAATACCAGGACACCAACGTGGCGCAATATCTGTGGCTGCGGCTGCTGGCGCAGCGGCCCGACGGCGAGCGCAACATCTGCTGCGTCGGCGACGACGACCAGTCGATCTATGGCTGGCGCGGTGCCGAAGTCGGCAACATCCTGCGCTTCGAGAAGGATTTCCCCGGCGCCAAAATCGTCCGGCTGGAACGCAACTACCGCAGCACGCCGCACATTCTGGCCGCCGCCAGCCACCTGATCGCCCACAACGAGGGGCGGCTCGGCAAGACGCTGTGGACCGACGTCAAGAGCGGCGAGAAGGTTCGCCTGCGCGGCGTCTGGGACGGCGACGAGGAAGCGCGCACCATCGGCGAGGAAATCGAGGCGCTGCACCGGGAAGGTCACCGCCTGTCGGAGGTCGCCATCCTCGTGCGTGCCGGCTTCCAGACGCGCGAGTTCGAGGAGCGCTTCATCACGCTCGGCCTGCCCTACAAGGTGATCGGCGGTCCGCGCTTCTACGAACGGGCCGAAATCCGCGACGCCATGGCCTATCTGCGCGTGGTGGCCTCGACCGACGACGATCTGGCGTTCGAGCGCATCTACAACACGCCCCGCCGCGGTCTCGGCGAATCCGCGCTCAAGACGCTGCGCGACATCCAGCGGGCGCAGCGCGTCAGCCTGTTCGAGGCGGCCCGCCGGGCGCTGGAAACCGACGAGCTGAAGGCCAAACCGCGCAAGGCGCTGGGCGATCTGGTGAAATCGTTCGACCGCTGGCGCACCATGCTGGAAGGCATGACCCACACCGAGGTCGCCGAGACGCTGCTCGACGAGAGCGGCTACACCGAGATGCTGCAACGCGACCGCTCGCCCGAGGCACCCGGCCGGCTGGAAAACCTCAAGGAGCTGATCAACGCACTGCAGGAATTCGAGTCCCTGCAGGGATTCCTCGAGCACGTCGCCCTGGTCACCGAAGGCAACGAGAAAGCCGGCGGCGACATGGTCAACATCATGACCCTGCACGCCGGCAAGGGGCTGGAATTCGACGCCGTCTTCCTGCCGGGCTGGGAGGAAGGCCTGTTCCCCAACCAGCGCGCGCTCGACGACAAGGGCTTCGCCGGCCTCGAGGAAGAACGCCGCCTCGCCTATGTCGGCCTGACGCGCGCGCGCAAGCGCGCCTACGTCTCGTTCGCCGCCAATCGCCGCGTCTTCAATCAGTGGCAATCCGCGATCCCCTCGCGCTTCGTCCAGGAACTGCCGCCCGAGCATGTCGAGGCCTCGACCGACGCCGGCCTCTACGGCACAGCCTCGGCCGGCCATTTCGGCGCCCGTCGCGGCGGACTGAGCGACGTCGATGTCGAGACCGACTGGGGACCGGACTGGGCGCGCGCGCGCAAGATCGGCGGCGGCGTGCGCCAATCCGGCAGCGGCCGTGGCGGCTGGGCCGATTCCGGGCGTGGCCGGCGCGACGCCACCGAGCCCCGCGCCGTCAACGACGCGCCGTCGGCCGTTTTCACGGTCGGCCAGCGCGTCTTCCACCAGAAATTCGGTTACGGCGTGGTGGTCGGCATCGACACCAACAAGCTCGACGTCGCGTTCGAGAAGGCCGGCGCCAAGAAGGTCCTCGACAGCTTCGTGCAGGGCGCCTGAGCGCGCCGGACAGGCGAAGCGGGCGAAGGACGACGCGCGGGAGCGGCCAGTCCGTCCCGCGCGGCGATCCCCAGGCGCACGCCCGCCTCACGCCTCGTCGTCGGCGCATTGGGCGGCCAGCCAGTCGACCACCGCCATCACCGCCGGCCGGCGAAGGGCGGGGGCCGGCGCCACCATCCAGTAGCTCCATTCCGCCCGCCAGACACCGGCGAAGGGCCGTACGAGACGGCCGCGCGCGAGGTGTTCGGCGACGGCGGGGCCGCGCCCCAGCGCGAAACCTTCGCCGGCGATGGCGGCGGCCAGGATCACCGCGTGTTCGTTGAATTATACCAGGTAGCGGAGTTCCTGACTCTCTGCCCCTTGCGGAATGTGGTGACCGCTGATTCTGTGTTGCCGTCACAGCGTTCGGAGGCAGTCATCGATGGGCCAGGCAATCGGGATCACACGGAGGGATCTGTCGGCGCGGGAGTTG
>CAMDVZ010000011.1 GCA_945878895.1 Caenispirillum bisanense
GGGCTCCAGTGCGCCCTCTTCGCCATGCCCCGCCGTCCCACCCGCGCCGCTCGCGCCAGCGCCAGAAAGCGTCTCGCCGAGGCACCGCGACGACGACGATCACAGGCCAAAATCGCCCAAACCGCCTTATCCTAGCGCCTATGCCCCCCACCCCGGCGATTCGGCCGGACAAGCCCCGGACACTGCCGGACGAGCTCCGGACACGGCCGGACAGACCCGATTTTCGCCGGACAAGGGCCGGACAGGGGCCGGGGATGCCGGACAGCGTCCGGACGGCCGGGTGGTTTCGTCCGGACGTGGCGTGGACGCGGGTGGTCGGCCCGCTGGACGGGTTCGTGGTCGGGGTGGCGCGCGAGGGTGTCGACGGGGACGTCATGCGGGGATAGATAGCATGAAGGCATATTTATTTCAAGGTTCTCGAATCAGACGGAGGCCAATATTAGCTAAATCATGCATTCTTGTCCGGCGGGGTTTCCGGTCGGCTTGCGTGTGCCGAGGCTTCCTTCCGCCGTCCAGATGCCTCCGGACCATCTGCTTGTGCTCGCATCCATCGATCCCGGCGCACGCCGACGAGGCGGTCCCGATGTCATCCCGAGCGTGGCGAGGGACCCCGGATTCCTCTTGAATGGCTTCTGGCAGGCTGGTTGGAAGGGCGATTAAGCTATCTAATTGATTAGATATCTGTTGGAATAGATAGTTGACGCGCGGTCAAAATTCATTTATCTATCTTGTTAGATATCTACTGGATAAGATAGATGAAACGACACTATGGCGGACCCGTCTTCGGCGATATGTTCTGGCCTCGGCCGGATATCGTCGAGCCCCTCCTGGCGGCGATCGGGAGCGGCGAAAGCTGCGCCTTATTCGGTTTGCGACGGACCGGGAAGTCGTCGGTTCTCGAGGAAATCACCCGTCGGCTGCGCGCCTCCGGCGACCTAACCGTGGTCCATGTCGACGTGCAGGGCCTCGAAGGCCTCGACCAGCTGTTCCTCAAGCTGATCGAGGCGTTGCCCGGCTCCACGCTGCGCGAGGGGTTGCTTCAGCGGCTTTCCGGCAATGCCGGCATCACAAAACTCGTGCGAGGCCTCGTCGACCGTTGGCTCAAGGGGACGCCCGCTACCGCCAACGCCGAGGAAGGCCGCGCGATCATCGACTACTGGTCCCTGATAGTGGCCGATATCGAGAAGGCCATCGTCGCCTCGGGCCGCCGCTGGGTGCTGATCGTCGACGAGTTCCCCTTCCTGATGGAGAACATGCTGCGTCGCGGCGCCCCCAAGACGCAGATCGAGGCGCTGCTGGCGACCTTGCGCGGCTGGCACCAGCGCGCCGGCGTCGTCGTGGTGTTGGCCGGCTCCATCGGCATGCAATGGCTGGTGCGCGACCACGGCATCCAGAGCGCCCATCTCAACGACTTCGTGCCGTTCCCCGTGCCGCCGCTGTCCGAGGACGCCGCGCGCGACATGCTCGCCGCCCTCGTGGCTGCCCAATCGGCGGCATGGTGGACCGAGGAGACGACGGGGGTCTTCTTCGAGCGCGTCGCCGCACTCTACCCCAGCTTCATCCAGTTCGCCTTTGGTCGCGTGACCGACCGCAACGCCGCGACCCGTGCCGCCGTCGATCATGTGTTCGACACCATCATCGGCCCGCAACTCGACGAGACATTCTTTAACCAGTTCCGCGACCGGCTCGGCCGATACGACGAGACCACGAGGCGGGCCGCCCAAGCGGCGATCCACGTCGCCGTCGTTCAGCACCCCATGCCCGCGCCGCTCGACGCGATCTGGACCGCGCTCGATCCCAAGGCCGAGGACGCAACCCTCGCCGAACGTTGCCTGCACGCCTTGCAGGAGGATGGCTTTCTCGTCGCCAACACGCGCCTGCGGGTCGTGTCGGTCAGTTCGCCGCTGGTGGTGGCGTGGTGGAACAGCCGTCCGCGGCGGCCGAGGTGATCGCATGAGCCTGCTCAAACTCTACAATCCGCACGAGATGGCCGCCGACCTCGTCACCGGCGTCGCCACCGGCCGCGAAAGCCTGCTGGCCCGCATCCGCGCCGTCGCGCACGCCAATCGCGATGCCCGGCACATCCAGCACCTCCTGCTCAGCGCGCCGCGCGGCTTCGGCAAGAGCTTCCTGTTGCGCCTGGTGCAGATCGAACTCGGGAAGGACGCCATCGCGATGGCGTTGCTGCCGGAGGAGCAACCCAACGTCACCGAACCCGACGCGCTGCTGCGGGAAATTCGCCGGACATGGCTGGGCGAGCCGCCGGGCACGGTGAAAGTCAGCTGGGGCAAGCCCGACGAAGACGCCTGGGACGAGGCGGTGGTGGCGCTCGATGCGGCGCTCGACGAGAAATTCGGCGCCGGCAAGGGTTTCCTCGTGGTCGGCCTGGAGAACGTCGACCTGCTGCTGCGCGACGTGTTCGCGGACGCCGCCGCCGTGTCGCGCTTGCGCCAATGGCTGACGCGTGCCGATGGCCGGATCATGCTGCTGGCGGCCAGCGCCACCGGCGAGGTCGACAAGGACTACGGCAAGCGCCTGTTCCAGGCCTTCGATCCGCTGGTCATCGAGCCGTGGACCGAAGCGAAGTGCCTGACCTTTTTCGAGCGCCAGCGCGCGACGCTCGGCAAGCCACCGATGGACAACGCCGCCATCGCCAAGGCCAAAGCCATCGCGCTGTTCATCGGCGGTACGCCGAGACTCGCGACCCTGCTGGGCGAGGCCTTGCTGGAAAACGACTCGCTGCGCGCCGCCGAGGTGCTGGACAAGATCGTCGACGAGCTGACCCCCTACTACAAACACCGCATCGAAACGCTGAACCCACGCGCGAAGAAATTGCTCGACGCGTTGCTGCGCGACGGCGAACCCTGTTCGCAAACCGCGCTGGCCCAACGTGTCGGTGCGCCCTCGCAGGCCGCCATCGCTGCGCCCTTCGCGACGCTCCAGGCCGAACAGATCGTTATCGGCGCGTCGGCGCTCGGCAGCCGCGAAACGCTCTACAAAATCCAGGATCGCGTGTTCGCCCACTACTACCGCAAGCGGTTCCTGCTGCACGGCCGCGACGTGAGTCCGCTGGAAGCGATCGTCGATTTTCTGGAAACCTACCTGACGGTCGACGAGAAGCGCGACGAGGCGGGGCGGCTGTTCGATCTCGGCCATCCGCGCGAGGCACGCGTGTTGGCGGACCTGGCGATGCGGGACGTGCCCCGGTCGTGGGAGCGAAGCCGGGACACCGACGCCGCACCGGAGCGTCTCGCGGAGACGGCCCGGCAATTTGGCCTGCACGAGGTCGCGCCCCTGAAGAACGCGATCGCCGCATTGCGCGATCACGCGGACCGCGCGGCGACCATCGCCCGCCAGCATTTGATCGGCGCCGACGACGCGGTGCTCCGCGCCTTCGGCCGCGCGATCGAAGCGCGGGCGGCGTTCGCCATGAGGCTCGACGCGCAAGGCTGCAAGCGGCTCGACGAGGCAGTGGCCTCGCTGACGCCCGATTCGCCGGTCGCGGCGCGCTTCGTGTTGTTGCGGGAGCAATTTTACTCCGACGGGACGCTGGAGCGGCACGACCTAGGGGTCACCGTCGGATTGGCGTTCCGCGAGCTGGTGACGCCCGCGTTGCCGGTCTGGGCGGCGGCCGTGTGTTTCCGTTCGGCTGCGTGGAGTCTTGGTCAGTTGAGCCGCCACGAGGACGCGATCGCAACGGCGCGGGAGGCCGCGACGCTGGCGGCGCGGGCCGGCGATATCCGCGAGCAAGCGGAAAGCCTGGGCTATGCCGCGTGGAATCTTGGTCACCTGAGCCGCCACGAGGAGGCGGTCGCGACCGCGCGGGAGGCCGCAACGCTGGTGGCGCGGGCCGGCGATATCCGCGAGCAAGCGGAAATCCTGGGCCATGCCGCGTGGAATCTTGGTCGGTTGGGCCGCCACGAGGAGGCGGTCGCGACGGCGCGGGAGGCCGCGACGCTGGCGGCGCAGGGCGGCGATATCCGCGGGCAAGCGGTGAGCCAGCGCTATGCCGCGTGGAGTCTTGCTCAGCTGGGCCACCACGAGGAGGCTACGACGATGGCAGCTGCCTCGCTGAAAGCGGCCTTGCGTATTGGCGACGAACGAAGCCGCGCTGAATCCTTGGAGCTCCTGGCGACCGATGCTGCCTCGCTCGGCGCCGACGGTGTCTTGATCGACGCGGTGATGGCATGGAGCGGATGCACCACGTCGGTGATTGCTGACTCGGTCCAGGTCGTGGCCATTCATTTCAACGACCTTGTCCTCGCGGGCGTGCGCACGTCGCGATCTAAGGACGTGGCCGCCATCGTCGGCGCGCTGGGCGACAACTGGGCCGATCATGTCCGGCCTTACCAGTTCGACGCCGTCGGTCTCCGGATTGTCGATTGGGCCCAGGCCGAAGGCAGGGCGGTCGCGTACGCGGGCATCGCCGACTTCGTCCGAGCCTTCGGTCCGGCGGCGATCGGGGAAGCACGCGGAAAGGACGACCCGGACCACGTGCCGCTGCGCGAGCGCACGTTGCGTCACGTGCTGGACGGGTTGGCGACACGGCATGCCGATCCGTCGCTATTGAGAGACGTGGCAGCGCTGGTGCGCGACGAGGTCGGCGATCTGTTCGCCCATTCCGTCGGCATGCTCGAAACGGCGGCGACGTTCCATGCAGGGGGCCGCGCGCCGGAGTCACTCGCCCGCGCCGACCCCGACATGGCGAGCGCGATCCGCCGGGCGTGGGAGGGGGCGACGCCGGCGACGTCCGCACCGGGGCCGAAGAAAGGGCGAGGGAAGCGAGCGGGCTGATCGGTTCGTCGGGAAAGATCGGGGCCCCTCGCGTTGCTCGGGGTGACACCTGTGTGGGCTTGTCGGGCGTGCCTCGCGTTCGGCTGCCGTCGAGCGTATCCCCGGTCGCCCGTGTCCCCATCGACAATCCCGGCCGTCGCGGCTATTTCCCGCTCCGCAGCCACGCCCCTCCATTCCACGAGCCCCGCCCATGTCCCACCCCTCCCGTCGCCGCCTGATCGGTGGCCTGATCGCCGCGCCCGCCGTGTGGGGCGTTGGTTCCGCGCATGCCCAGGGCGCGGATTGGCCCAAACAGCCGATCAGGATCGTCGTGCCGTTTCCGCCCGGCGGATCGGTCGACCCGATCGCGCGGCTGCTGACGGCGCGGCTGACCGAGACGCTGGGCTGGAATTTCGTGGTCGAGAGCCGGCCCGGCGCCAGCGGTTCTGTCGGCACGGCGGTGACCGCCAAGGCTCCGCCCGACGGCTATAATTTCGTGTTCGTGTTCGACACCCACGCGGTCAACCCGACGCTGATCAAGCCGATGACGTTCGACACCCGCAAGGATCTCGAGCCGGTCATGGTGATCGGCACCTCCTCGATGGTGTTTTCCTGCCACGAGAGCCGGCCGTGGAAGAACTTCGGCGAGGTCGTGGCGGCGCTGAAGGGGAAGCCGGAGTCGATCAATTTCGGCTCGATCGGCAACGGCAGTCTGGCGCATCTGACGATGATGCTGTTGCAGGCCCAGGGTGGCTTCAAGATCCTGCACGTACCCTACAAGGGTGGCGCGCCGATGTTGCAGGACGCCGTGTCGGGCCAGATCGATACCGGCTTCTCGACCGTCGCGCATCAGATGCCGCAGATCAGGACCGGCAAGCTGCGGCCGCTGGTGGTGACCGGCGACAAGCGCGCCGCCCAGATGCCCGACGTGCCCTCGCTGGCGGAGGCCGGCTTTCCCGGCTTCTCGGCCAAGGCGTGGTGGGGCGTGCTGGGGCCGGCCGGCACGCCGAAGCCGATCGTGGAGCGGTTCAACGCCGAACTGCGCAAGGTGCTGGCCGAACCGGCGATCCGGACGCGGCTGGCCGACCAGCTCGGCATCGAGATCTGGGCCAGCTCGCCCGAGGAGATGCGGACCTTCGTCGAGAGCGAGATCGATCGCTGGGGCAAGGTCGTGAAGGACAACGACATCAAGGCCGACTGACGTCCGGCGCGGCGGGTTTCCGCCACGCCCGACAATGTTCTATCGTGGTCCGACCGCGCGGAGCGGCGCCAGCCGACAGCGAAGCGGCGGCGATTTCAGGGAGAATCAGGACATGACGATCGACAGACGCGCCGTGCTCGGCGGCCTGGCCGCCGCCCCCTTCGCCACCACGTTCGCTGCCAAAGGCGCCCTCGCCCAGGGCGCGTGGCCCAACAAGCAGATCCGCATCGTGGTGCCGTTTCCGCCCGGCGGCTCGACCGATCCGGTGGCGCGCATCCTCCAGGCCAAGCTGACGGAGTCGCTGGGCTGGAACATGATCGTCGACAACAAGCCCGGCGGCACCGGCGTGGTGGGTGCGGCCTTCGCGGCCAAGGCGCCGGCCGACGGTTACACGTGGCTGATCGTGTTCGATAACCACATCCTCAATCCGCTGTTCACGCCGGAAGTCCCCTACAAGGACAGCGAGCTGTTCAACGTCACGCAGATCGGCCGCACGCCCCAGGCGATCGGCTGCCATCCCGACCGGTCTTACAAGACGTTCGCCGACGTCGTCGCCGACGCGAAAAAGCGGCCGGGCAAACTGTCCTTCAGCGTGCTGGCCGCCAGCCAGGCACTGGTTCTCGTGAACCAGATGCAGAAGGACAACGGCTACGACATGAACATCATCCCCTACAAGGGCGGCGGGCCGCTGCTGGCCGACGCGCTGGCCGGGCACACCGACATGGCGATCTCCAGCCTGACCGCCATCACGCCCCACTTCCGTTCGGGCAAGCTGCGGCCCATCGCGGTGACCGGCGACAAGCGTTCGCCGGTGCTGCCCGACGTGCCGACGCTGGCGGAGCTCGGCGTCAAGGCAGCATCCTCCTATTCGTGGTGGGGCGTCTACGTGCCGACCGGAACCCCGCCGGCCGTGATCGAGCGGATCCATGCCGAGGTGGTCAAGGCCACGAAGTCCGACGATGTGCTGAAGAAGTTCGTCGACCAGTTCAACATGGAGATCATCGCCAGCAGCCCGGCCGAGTTCGCCGCCTTCCAGAAGCGCGAGCAGGATCTCTGGGGCAAGGTGATCCGCGATAACAACCTCAAGCCGGAGTGAGGCGGGCCGCGCAGGCCGCCACGCCGCTCGTCTCCCGCCGAAAGACCATGCCATGAAACTCGCCATTCTCGACGACTACCAGAACCTCGCGCTGGGTTGCGCCGACTGGACGCCGGTGCGCGCCCGCGGCGTCGACGTCGTCGTGTTCGACCGCCATCTCGGGCTGGGCGACGACGCGGTCGCGACGCTGGCGCCGTTCGACGCCGTCGTGATGATGCGCGAGCGGCAGCCGATGCCGGCGAGCTTCACCGACCGGCTGCCGAACCTGAAGTTCGTGGTGCTGACCGGCGCGCGCGCCTCCTCGCTCGACTCCGCGGCCCTGACGGTGCGCAAAATTCCGGTCAGCACGACCTCGGGCGGGCCGAGCGGCGGTTCGACCTCGGAGCTGGCGTTCGGCCTGCTGCTCGACACCGCCCGTTCGATGTCGCGCGGCGACCGGCTGGTGCGGGCCGGCGGCTGGCATGGCGGCCTGCCGATGGGCGTGTCGCTGGCGGGCAAGCGGCTGGGCGTGATCGGGCTGGGCAATCTCGGCTCGCGGATGGCGAAATTCGCCAACGCCTTCGAGATGGACGTGGTGGCCTGGAGCCCCAACCTGACGGCCGAAAAAGCCGCTGCCAAGGGCGCGAAATTCGTCGCGCGCGAGGAATTGCTGGCGACGTCGGACTACATCAGCCTGCACGTGGTGCTGAACGCGAAGTCGCGCGGCATGCTCGGGACGCCTGAGTTCGCCGCCATGAAGCCGGGTGCCGTTCTGATCAACACCAGCCGCGGTCCGCTGGTCGACCAGGACGCGCTGCTGGCGGCCCTGCGCTCGGGCAAGCTCGGCGGCGCCGGCCTCGACGTCTACGACATCGAGCCGCTGCCGGCGAAACATCCCCTGACGGCGTTCGACAACGTCGTGCTGACGCCGCATCTCGGCTACGTCATCGACACGACCTTCAAGGCCTTCTATGCCGGCGCGGTCGAGAACGTGCTGGCGTGGCTGGACGGCAAGCCGATCCGCGTCATGCACCCCGAAGCGCTGGCCTGATGCGAGGCCGGCCCGAACGGCTCAGTCCAGCACGTAGGTAAACGGCGCGCGCGGATCGCCCGCGTCGACTTCCTCGAACATGCGGTGGTTGACGCTGGTACCGCAACTCGGCTCGCGCAGCTCGAAGGCTTCCTTGCGCACGCAAACGCGGATCTTGCCGGCCCATTCGCGTTTGACCTCGGCCGCCTCGGCATAGACGAGATAGTAGCGATTGGTTCGCCGCCCCTCCCACAGCGCCACGCAGGCGCCGCGCGGCAGGTCGAACCAGCCCTCGGACGCGATCAGCGCCTCGTCCTCGCTGTTCTTCCGCTCGGTGACGATGGCCTTGGCGACCTGCACGTCCCATTGCGAGCGATTGCAGACGTTGAAGCCGTCGGCCGAGGTGTCCACGATCGGTGGCTTGGCCTGGGGCGGCTTGGCCTGGGCGAGGTCGCCCCGCCGGTCCTGCGCCCAGCCGTGGCTCGCGGCCAGCGCCATCATCCCCGTTCCAAGCCAGAAACCCGCGCGCATGACTCTCGTTCCCTATGCGAAGGGCGCGATTCTACCGCACCGGCGGACGCCGCTCAACGCGCACGGACACGACCCCGGTCCGCCCTTGGCGTGCCGGGGTCGCTCCGCCAACCGGATCGCCGGATCAGGGATTGAGATTGTGCGTCCAGCTTTCGCTTTCGTCGGTGTCGATCTCGAAGAACATGCGGCGGTTCAGGCTGGGGTCGCAGATGCCGCTCTTGATCGTGAAGGCCTGGCGGGCCACGCAGACCGACACGTTGCCCTTCCAGACGCGGTTCTCGGCCGGTGCCTGGGCGAAGATCAGATAGTAGCGGTACTCGAGCTTGCCCGGCCACATGGTCGCGCATTCGCCGGGCGCGAACTTGTACCAGCCCTCCGACAAGATCGAGGCGGCCTGGCCCGAGGTCGAGGTATTCAGCCCCTTGGCGACCTCGAGGTTCCACGACGTCTTGTTGCAGACCCGGAAACCGCTCTGTGCCTCCGCGGCGCCCGCCGCCAGCAGTCCGGTAAGAGCCGTCACAACGGCCAGAAGCATGCGTCTCATCGCGAAAATCCTTTGTCTCTGGGTTGAACGCCCGCCGATGTCCCGGCGGACGCGTGGCGGTAAATCGCGCGGCCCGTCGCGGCCCCGATCACGGCGTGAGGTTGTAGGTGAAGCCCGTGCTGTCGCGGGTGTTCACCTCGATGAAATTGCGGCGGTAATGCTGGGCGCCGCAAACGTCGCTGTTGATCGTGAAGGCGTCCCGGCTGACGCAGATCGGCACGTTGCCCGACCATTCCTTGCCGACCGACTTCGCCTGGGCGTAGATCAGGTAGAACTTGTACTTCAGCTCGCCGCTCCACAGCCTGGAGCATTCGCCGGGCGCGAACTTGTACCAGCCCTCGGAGATGATGATCCGCTTGCTGCCGTCGGTGGCGCCGGTGTTCAGGGCCTTGGCGACCTCGATGGCGTGGCCGGTCTTGTTGCAAAGCGTGAAGCCCTGCGCTTGCGCGGCGCCGGCGGCGAACAACCCGCCACCTATCGTCAACGCCACGAGCGATTTCCGAAACATCGAATCCTCCGTCAGATATCCCTGCGCCATCGTGCGAGACCCGCTTCCCGGATGGGAGTGATGGATCACTCGTCGAGAAATTATCACACTCCTGCGATCGACGTCACGTCCGCCGCCGACAGGCCGACGGATTTCGCCGTGTCGACCAGCTGGCCCCAGGTCGTGGTGTCCACGGCAATGCCCTCGACCAGCTTGCGCGCGCGCCGCCGCCGCTCGGGCTCGCCCGGCGTCAGCACTTCCGCGACGCCGGGCTGCGGCCGGGCCGATTTCACCCACTTGATGAAATCGTCGGTGTCCTGTTTCCAGATGTCGTGACCGCCCAGTTTGGCCGGATCGATGATCACCGACAGCATGTTGTTGACGATGTCGCGGGTGCCGTCCTTGCTGGTCTTGGGCGTGTGCGTCAGCCCGCCGGTCAGCGCCCCAGACAGCAGGTCGCACATGACGGCGAGGCCGCCGCCCTTGTGCTGGCCAAACGGCAGGATGGCGCCGAACGGGCCGTTGCCGAACATGGTGGCGGGATCGGTGGTGTCGTTGCCGTCGCTGTCGATCAGCAAGCCTTCGTCCATCCGTTCGCCCTTGTTGAGCGCCACGCGCACCTTGCCCATCGCCACCTGGCTGGTGGCGAAATCGAGCACGATGTGCTCGCCGTTCGGGCCCGGCACCGTGCAGCAATAGGGGTTGGTGGTAAAGCGCGCCTCGGCACCGCCGAACGGCGCCACCAGCGGCTTGTGGCCGTGGACGTTGACGTAGTGGGTCGAGACCAGTCCCTCGTCGGCGCACTGCTCGCCCCAGGCGCCGATGCGGCCGATGTGATGGGCGTTGCGCAGGCCCACGATGCAGACGCCGAACTGTTTCGCCCGCTCGATGCCGAAAATCATCGCGTCGCGCGCCACGATCTGGCCGTAGCCCTTGCGGCCATCGACGGTGATCACGGCGCCGTTGTCGAGCACGATGTCGGCGTGCGTGTTGCGCTTGCAGTCGCCGGCCTGGGTGTTGTGGATGTAGTGCGGGATCATGCCGACGCCGTGGCTGTCGTGGCCGAACAGGTTGGCGGTCACCAGATTCTCGGCCACCAGGCGGGCTTCCTCGGCGCCGCTGCCGTCGGCCTCGCAGATCGCCCGCACCAGCGTCGTCAGCCGGTCGGCCTTCACGATCACTTCGCCCGCTTTGCCCGTCGCCATCGTTGCGTTCCCCGTCGCCCGTGTTTTCCCTCGCCGCACACGCTGGCCGCTCCGCGCCGTTCTGTCCAGATCGCGACGGCCAGGGCCGCCATGCGCGCCCGGTCAGCCCGGATACCAGGACGGCTTGCGCTTCTCCGCGAAGCTGGCGAGCCCCTCGGTCGCCTCGGCCGAACGGCGCTTGCCGGCGTGCTCGCGCGCCAGCTTGTCGACGGTCGACACGTCGAGCATCGACTGCGCCACCAGCAACGTGCGCCGCTTGGTCTGCATGGTGGCGTCGGGCGCGTTCATCAGAATGGAATCGACGATCCGCTCGCCCGCCGCCTCGAGCTGGTCGCCCGGCACGACCTCGTGCACCAGCCCGACCCGCCGCGCCTCGGCGGCATCGAAGCGCTCGCCCGTCAGCGCGTAGCGGCGGACCTGGCGGGCGCCCATCGCGTCGATCAGCTGCGGCACGACGATGCCCGCCATCAGCCCCCAGCGGGTTTCGCTGATGGCAAAGAAGGCATCCTCGGCCGCGACCACCACGTCGCAGGCCGCGGCGATGCCGGTACCGCCGCCGATGCAGGCGCCCTGGATCAGCGCCACCGTCACGCAGGCCGCCTCGTTCAGCCGCCGCACCGCCTCGGCGGTCGCCAGCGACACGCGTTCGTTGGCGGTGGCGTCCTGACGCGCGACCTCGCGGATCCAGGTCAGGTCGGCGCCGGCCTGGAAATGACGCCCGGCGCCGCGCAGCACCACGACCCGCAGGTCGCGGCGACGCTCGAGCGCGTTCAGCGCGCCCAGAACGCCGTCGATCAGGTCGCCGTTGTAGGCATTGTTGACGTGCGGACGATTGAGCGTGACGGTCGCCACGCCGCGCTTGTCCACCGTCAGGAGTACCGGCTGTTCGGTCATGGATCGGGTTCCCCGTTCAATTCCGCGCGGGTGCGTTGCTTGTTGCCGCACCCCGTCCACGTCGCGTGTAGGATGCCGGATCGACCGATGGAAAGGTAGAGGCCATGGACCTGTCCCGCACCCGCCTGGTCGCGTTCGTGTCCCAGGCCCTGCCGCTGGCGGGCCTCGGCCTGCCGATCGTGATCTACCTGCCGCCGTTCTACGCCGAGGAGCTGGGTCTCGGCCTGACGGCGGTCGGCACGATCTTCATGATCACGCGATTCTTCGACGTCGCCATCGACCCGGTGTTCGGCCTGCTGGCGGACCGCTTCGGCACCCGCTTCGGCCGCCGCAAACCGTGGATCGCGCTGTCGATCCCGATTCTGGCGATCAGCGTCTGGATGGTGTTCCTGCCGCCCGCGAGCGTCGGTGGCGGCTGGCTGCTGGCGTGGCTGCTGGTGCTCTATGTCGGCTGGACTTTCGCGACCATCTCGATCGTGGCCTGGAGCGCCGAACTGGCGACCGACTACGATGCCCGCACCCGCCTGCAGGGCGCCTACCAGGCCGCCCTGATGGTCGGCCTGATCGCGGTGCTGGCGGTGCCGGCGGTCTACGAGTCGCTGGGATTCCACGCCATGCGCGAGAAGATGCGCGGCGTGGGTCTGTTCATCGTGGCGTTGCTGGTGCCGACCTTCCTCTGGGCGGTGATGGCGGTACCCGAAGTGAAGGTCGTCGAACGCGCCCATGTCGGCTGGCGGGAGATCGTGGCGTCGCTGACGGGTAGCCGCGCGTTGCGTCGACTTCTGCTCGCCGACCTGATGATCGGCCTGTCGAGCGGCGTCTCGGGGTCGCTGGTCGTTTTCGTCATCCGCGACGGCCTGCAGCTCGGCGCCCGGTCGGGCGTGCTGATGCTGGTCTATTTCGTCGTCGGGTGCCTCGCCATCCCGTTCTGGGTACGGATGGGCGGACGCGGCGAGAAGCATACGACGCTGGCGTGGGCGCAGCTCTTCAGCGTGTTCCTGTTGCCGGTGTTCTTCCTGGTCGGCCCCGGCGACTTCTGGATGGCGCTGGCCGCTCTCGTGCTGTTCGGCTTGCCCTACGCCTCGCACCGTTTCCTGATGAAGGCGATGATGGCCGACATCGTCGACGAGGACCAGGCGCGCACCGGTCGCATGCAGGCCGGCGTCTATTTCTCGCTGTTCGCCATGACCGAGAAGATCGGCCTCGCTGTCGCGGTCGGCGTCACCTACGCGCTGCTCGACCTGGTCGCCTTCAAGCCGGGCGCGTCCAATACGCCTGCCGCCATCGACGGACTGCTGGCGGTGTTCGTGGTGCTGCCGGCGGCGCTGCACGTGGCGACGGCGGCGATTCTCTGGCGCTTCCCGCTTGGCCGCGAACGCCAGCGCGAACTGCGCCGCGCCATCGAGACGGCATCCTGAACCGGCGTCACATTTCCCACGGCGGCGGATCGAACTTCTGCGACAGGAAGTCGACGAACGCCGTCACCTTGGGCGACAACAGGCGCCGGTGCGGATAGACGGCGTGGATCGGCACCGCGTCGTCGGCCGCGAAATCCTCGAGGATCTGTTTCAGCTGGCCATCGCGGATGGCGAGCGCCACGGTCAGGCGGGTCAGCCGCGCGATGCCGACGCCCTCGACGACCAGCTGGTAGATCGTGTCGCCGTCGTCGGCGCGGCAATTGCCGTGCACGGTGAACTCGCGCATCTGGCCCGCGATCCGGAACGGCCAGCGGTTCATATAGAGCCGGTCGCGGAAGCAGACGCAATTGTGGTTGGCGAGCTCGTCGGGTTCGGTCGGCGTGCCGTGTTTTTCCAGATAGGCCGGCGCGGCGACGACGATGCGGCGGTCCTCGCCGATCTTGCGCGCCACGAAGCTGGAGTCCGCGAGGCGACCGATCCGGAACGCCACGTCGAAGCCTTCCTGCACCATGTCGACGACCCGGTCGGTGAAGGACAGATCGAGTTCGACACCGGGATGCTCGGCAAGGAATTCCGGCACCAGCGGCAGGATCTGGTGGGTGCCGAAGGCCAGCGACGTGGTGATCTTGAGCACGCCGCGGGCCGACTTGCCGCGCTTGCCGATCGCGGTTTCTGCCTCGTCGATCTCGCGCACGATCCGCGCGGCGTCGCGATAGAACGCCTCGCCGTCCTCGGTCAGCCCGAGCTGGCGGGTGGTGCGGTTGAACAGGCGCACGCCCAGCCGTTCCTCCAGCCGCGTGATCAGTTTGCTCACCGCCGAGGGCGTGAGACTGAGCTGCGGTGCCGCCGCCGAGAAGCCGTTCGCCTCGACGATCTTCACGAACGCCGCGAGGTCGCCAATCCGGTCCATCATGATTTGTGAACTCTATTCACGATGGAATGGATTTTGAGCCCTATTATGTGAACGTCAAGCACAGATTAGAGTCGCTTCATCGAAACGAAGGCCAGAAGGCCCCGGGAGATCGCCATGACCTCGACCCCCAGACTGTCCCTGACCGACATCGGCGCGCTGACCCGCGATGCCCATCGCGAACGCTCCCGCCGCCTGGCATGGGCCCTCGCGGCGGCGGCGCGCGGCATGGCCGCGTGGTTGCGCGCGAGCACCGCGACGCCGCTTCGGCTCGAACCGCCGCGCCGTCCGGCCTATCTGTAAAGCCTCGCCGACCACGAGGAAGCACGCGCGTGTCGACCACGATCTTCTGGCGGGAGTTTGCCCGCTACAACACCCTGGCCAACGTGCGTCTCTACGATGCCTGCGCCGGTATCGACGACGAGGCACGCCGCCGCGACGTCGGCGCCTTCTTCGCCAGCCTGCACGGGACGCTGCACCACCTGCTGCTGGGCGACGGCATCTGGATGGCCCGCTTCGAGGGGGGCGAGCATCCCTCGACCGGTCTCGACGCGGTGCTTCACGAAAACTTCGCCGACCTGCGCGCGGCGCGCGCGGCGATGGACGCGCGCATCGAGGCGCTGTTCGCCGCGCCGCCATCGGGCTTTTTCGACCGCACGATCCGCTACCTCAACAACGAGGGCCGCGTGTTCGAGGATCCGATGACGCTGATCCTGCCGCACTTCTTCAATCATCAGACCCATCATCGCGGCCAGGCGCACGCCATCCTGTCGATGCTCGGACCCGGCAGGACGACCCCGGTGCTCGACCTGCACCGGGTTCTGAAGCCCGATCCCTGACGGCAAACGCCGGAACGGTTCGTTCAGGCCCGTTTGGCGAGCTTGGTCTCGATCACGCGCGCCCACAGCGTGGCGCCAAGCGGCAGCGCCTCGTCGTTGAAGTCGTAGCCGGGATTGTGGACCTCGCAGCCGGACTCCACGTCGCCGCCGTTGCCGATCAGGATGAAGGCGCCGGGCACCTTGTCGAGCATGTAGGAGAAATCCTCCGAGGCCATCACGAAGGGGCCGTCGCGGTTGACGTTCTCCTCGCCGACGATGGTCGCGGCGACATCGGCGACGAAACGCGCCTCGTCGGGGTTGTTGACGAGCGGCGGGAACACGACGCGCACGTCGGCGGTGGCGGTGGCACCGAGGCTGCGCGCGATGCCGCTGGAGATGGTCTCGATCCGCTCCTTGATCAGCGCCATGGTCTCCCTGCGGAAGGCGCGGATGGTGCCGCGCAGCACGGCCTTCTCGGGAATCACGTTGTAGGCGTCGCCGGCGTGCATCTGGGTCACCGAAATGACGCCCGAATCGAGTGGTGCGATCGAGCGCGAGATCACGGTCTGCAGTGCGGAGATGATCTGGGTGCCGACGATGATCGGATCGACGCCGGTCTCGGGCCTTGCGCCGTGCGCGCCCTTGCCGGTGATATGGATGTCGAACAGGCCACCGCCGGCCATCTGCGGTCCCATCCGCAGCGCGAACTTGCCAACCGCCATGTTGGGCCGGTTGTGCATGCCGAAGATCGCCTCGCAGGGAAACTTCTCGAACAGCCCGTCCTTGACCATCGCCTCGGCGCCGCCGCGACCTTCCTCGGCGGGCTGGAAGATGAAATGCACGGTGCCGTCGAAATTCCGCGTCTTCGCCAGATAGTGCGCGGCGCCCAGCAGCATGGTGGTGTGGCCGTCGTGGCCGCAGGCATGCATGCGGCCGGCGTGGCGCGAGCGGTGCTCGAAATCGTTGGTTTCCTCCATCGGCAGCGCGTCCATGTCGGCCCGCAGGCCGATGGCGCGCGGGTTGTTGCCGACCCGGATGGTGCCCACGACGCCGGTCTTGCCGATGCCGGTCGTCACCTCGCAACCGAACTCCTTGAGCTTCTGCGCCACGACGGCGCTGGTGCGCTCTTCCTCGAAGCCGAGTTCGGGGTGGGCGTGGATGTCGCGGCGCCAGGCGGTCATCTGGTCGGCGATGGCGGCGATGGCAGGTTCGATGGACATGGCGCGGCTCCCGCGGGTCGAGGTTGGATGGCGACTGTAACGGAGTGCCCGCCCTCGCGCATGTGTTACGGTTTCGCGTCGATGGCGGACGCCGGGGAGGGCGAACCCATGCGCACGATGGTCATCGTCAACCCGATGGCAAACAAGGGCCGTGCCGGCCGCCGCTGGCCGGCCCTGCGGCGTGAACTGACCACCGCCATCGGGGCTTTCGACGAAGCCGCGACCACGGCGCCGGGCGAGGCGACGGTGCTTGCCCGGTCGGCGCTGGCGGCGGGTTATCGCCGCTTCGTCGCGGTCGGCGGCGACGGCACCGTCAACGAGACGATGAACGGTCTGGTCGACGCGACCGGCGCGATCGATCCCGGAATCGTGCTCTGCCCGTTTCCCGTCGGCACCGCCAACGAACTCTGCCGGGCGCTGTCCTACGCGCCCGGACCGGCCGGCGCGCTGGCGGCGATCACCTCGGGCAAGACCCGCGCGCTCGACCTCGTGCGGTGCGATTTCGTTGGCCTCGATGACCGCGAGACGACCCGCCATGCCTATCTGATCGTCAGTTTCGGTGGCGCCGCCGAGGTCAGTTATCGCGCGTCGGCCTCGCCATGGCTGAAGAAGCTCGGCCAGATCGCCTATTTCCTGATGGGGCCGCCGGTGATCCTGCGTTACGCCCTGCGCGACATCGGTCAATCGATCGACGATGGACCGGTGGCGAGGCGGCGCGTCTTCACCGGCATGCTCGGCAATTGCGAGAATGGCGGCGGCGGCCTGAAACTGGTGCCGGGCGCCAGGCCCGACGATGGCGTGCTGGATTACGTCGAGCTTGGCGCGTTGCGCCCGTTCGAGACGATCCTTAAGATCATGCTGGCCCTGTTCGAGGGCCGGCACGTGCTTCATCCCAAGGTCTCGACCGCCACGGGTCGGGCGTTCCGCTTTACCTGCGAGACGCCCACGATCCTCGATATCGACGGCGAGACCGTCGGCCGGCTGCCGCTCGCGGCGAGCATCCGGCCCGCGGCATTGCGTGTCGCGGTGCCCTGAGTGGCCTGGCTCAGAGCCAGACGCCGCGATTGGCCTCTTTCCGGGCGGTCAGGCGATCGACCCCGATGTCGCGCAGCATGCGGTCGTCGAGATCGGCCAGCGACTGGCGCGAGCGCAACAGGGCGGCGCGGTTGTACAGCCAGTCGAACGCGTGTCGGACCACGGACGCAACGCGCGCGACGGGATTGACGGAGGGACGCGCCGCGGGCGCGCCGATGGCACCGGCGAGAATCGACATGACCGAGTTTCCTTGAAGGCGGCATTCGCTGTTGGCGCCGCGGGTTGTTGACGGAGCTATATATCGATTGATTTGCGCTTTGCCGCAAACGACCTTATCTCCGCCTCGGGACAAGTATTTCTAAGCCTCGGAGTCGCCATGAGCCGCCCCTTGCCGCCGCTCAACGCCTTGCGCGCGTTCGAGGCCGCCGCCCGTCTTGGCGGGTTCGTCGCCGCTGCCGCCGAGCTGCATGTCACGCCCGCGGCCATCAGCCACCACGTCAAGGCGCTGGAGGAGCGGCTGGGCCTGCCGCTGTTCGCGCGCCGCGCCCGCGGTCTGGCGCTGACCAGCGACGGGGCGGCGCTGTTGCCCGACCTGCGCGACGCGTTCGATCGCATCGCGCAAGCCATCGAGCGGCTCGACCGCAACGGCGGTGGCCGCGTGCTGACCGTCAGCCTCGTGACGACCTTCGCGCTGGCGTGGCTGGTGCCGCGGCTGCACCGGTTCCAGACCGCCCACCCCGACATCGAAGTGCGCATCACGACCAGCCAGCGCCGGGTCGATTTCGAGCGCGAGGACGTCGATTGCGCCATCCGCTTCACCGCCTTGCCGCCGGCCAGCCTGCACGCCACCAAGCTGTTCGACGACGTGTTGACGCCGCTCAGCGGTCGTCGCTACGCCGCCCGCCTCAAGAAGCCCTCGGACCTGCGCGGCGTGCCGCTGATCGACACCAGCTTCGAGCCGGAATGGCCGATCTGGTTGCGCGCCATGGGGCTGGACGCCTTCGAGCCGCAGCGCACGATCAGCTTCGATTCCACCAAGATCGGCGTCGAGGCGGCGATCGAAGGTGCCGGCGTCGCCATCGGTCCGCCCGATCTGTTCCGCGACGATCTGCGCGAGGGACGCCTGGTGCAGCCCTTCCCCGACATCGTCGCCAGCGGCAAGGCGTGGTGGTTCGTGACCGCGCCCGCGCCCGCGTCGGCGGAGCGGCCCAAGATCAAGGCGTTCCGGGCCTGGCTGCTCGACGAGCTGGCGCGCGACCGCAAGGGGAAGGTCAAACCCGCGGGAAGCGGCGCCAGTGCGCGGGCAGGAAGCGCCAGTCCGGCGTGACGACGGGCGCGTCGGCGGCAACGGGATACCAGGCGGCGGCGAGCGGCCCGCGCAGGACGTGGATGCTCTGGGCCGGCATGAAGCTCTGGACGAACAGCGCCACCGGCGGATGGTTGGCGCGGCGGGCTGTCGCGGCGACGAGGATGGCGTGGCCCGGCGAGCCGGCCTGGACGAGCACGTCGCCGGCCGCCGCCTGGAGCGGATCGCCGAGCGGGTC
The DNA here is from genome assembly GCA_945878895.1 of Caenispirillum bisanense. Lineage (GTDB taxonomy): Bacteria > Pseudomonadota > Alphaproteobacteria > Reyranellales > Reyranellaceae > CAMDVZ01. The sequence goes on from CAMDVZ010000011.1 coordinate 18,686, forward strand.
CAGCTCGCGCGCCAGCGAGATCGTGCCGGCATAGGTGAACACGATGTCGAGCCACGCGCGGAAGCCGGCGCGCGTGTCGGCAACCGGTGCGCCCGAAATCCACGCGACCGCGTTGCCGCGCACCAGCGGGCGGCGGCCGGCGAGGTAGTCGGCATAGGCGTAGGCATCGCCGCTGGTGAAGCGGAACCGCAGCGCGTCGCGCCGGCCGCCGGCGCGCAGGTACTCGGCCCGCAGGCGGATGATGGCGTCGGCGCATTGCTGCAGGTCCGCCGATCCGACATCGATGTCGAGCACGGCCGCCACGCCGGACTGGTCGGCGCGGCGCCGCCCGTCGTGCAGCATCGCCGCCTCGCCGGCCCGGCGCAGCGGCAACTGGCCGAGCCACGCAGCGAAGCCGGTCGCCGGCGACAAAGCGTATCCGTCGGGCGGCGGAAACCGCTCGACGATCCGCTCGCCCGCCGCCGCGTCGGGCGTGCCCGGGCGTACGGGCGTTTGCGCGCGTGCTCCGCTCGCGGGCAGCAAACACAGGCCGGTGGCGAGGAAGTGGCGGCGCTGGAGGCTCATGCGACCATGCATCGCCCATCGGGGTGGCGATGGTATGGCGCTGGCGTGCAAATTCGGCGCTGGTCAAGGCCGTGAACCGGCGTTTACCATCCGGTCATCGTCGACTTCACATCGGGAGAACGCCGTCATGCATGTCGGAATGGCCGCCATTTTCCAGAACACCGGCCGCAAGCTGACGGACCGGGAAATCTACCGCAACGACATCGCGCTCGCCGAAATGGCCGAGCCGCTGGGCTTCGAGTCGGTGTGGTCGGTCGAACACCACTTCACCGACTACACGATGTGCCCCGACGTCGTGCAGTTCCTGTCCTACATGGCCGGCAAGTCGCGCACCCTGCGGCTGGGCTCGATGGTCGTGGTGCTGCCCTGGCACGATCCGATGCGGGTGGCCGAGGAGGTGTCGATGCTCGACAACCTCAGCGACGGCCGCATGATCCTGGGCATGGGCCGTGGCGCCGGCAAGGTCGAGTTCGATGGCTTCCGGCTCGACATGGGCGAGAGCCGCGAGCGCTTCGTGGAATACGCCGAGGCGCTGCTGAACGGGCTCGAGAGCGGTTACATGGAGGCCGACGGCAAGCACTACAAGCAGCCGCGCACCGCCATCCGCCCCGCGCCCTTCAAGAGCTTCCGCGGCCGCACCTACGCCGCGGCCGTGTCGCCCGAGAGCGCCATCATCATGGCGAAGCTCGGCGTCGGGTTGCTGATCATCCCGCAGAAGCCGTGGCGCGAGGTCGAGAAGGAGCTCAACGAGTACAAGCGGCTCTTCATCGAGATCAACGGCGTGGCGCCGCCCAAGCCGGTCTCGGCCGGCTGGACGTTCGTCGACAGCAGCGCCGAGCGGGCGCGCGAGATGGCGATCAAGTATATCGGTGGCTACTACCGGACCGTGCTCGACCACTACCAGTTTGCCGGCGAGCACATCAAGAACACGAAGGGCTACGAGTACTACGCCAAGATGAACGACAAGCTGGCCGTCTACGGCGACCAGAAGGCGATGGAGTTCTTCGCCGACCTGCAGCTCTACGGCACGCCCGAGCAGGTCTACGAGAAGATCCAGGTGATCCGCGCCCAGACCGACGCCAAGGGCTATGTCGGGGTGTTCTCCTACGCCGGCATGCCGCAGGACGAAGCGGTCCGCAACATGACCCAGTTCGCCCGCGAGGTGCTGCCGGAGCTGAAGAAGATCGATTGCGGCGAGGACATCGACACTTCCGTCGACCTGCCCGACCACCGCTACGCGCGGGCGGCGGAGTAGGGAGCGCGGCGGGTCCTTTTCTCCCCTCTCTCCGCCGACGACGTGGGCGCGGGCCGGGGGAGTTCGGGCTCGACGAGGCGGGCGGGGTCGGGAAGCGACCCGACGCCTACAGCCCGGCGCCCGCGATCCAGTTCGCGAGGATGGCGGTCAATTCGGCCGGACGCTCCAGCGGTGCCATGTGTCCGCAGTCGGCGAGCAGCTCGAACCGCGCGTCGGGGAGATGGTCGACCATCTGGCGAGTCTCTTCCAGGCTGCGCGCCCGATCGTGGCTGCAGGCGACCACCAGCGCCGGGCAGGCGACGCGCTCGAGATCGGCGTAGCCGTCGCGCCGGATCAGCGCCAGCTGACGCGCCCGCACCTCGGGGCCGAGATTGCGTGCCATCGATCGGAGGCGCCCGACCAGCACCGGATCGCGCTCGCGGTCGGGATGCAGCGACAGGGCGGCGGTTTGCTCGCCGGGTTTCGCCGGACCCCGACTGGCGCCCATGCGCTGCTGTTTGCGGGCGTTTTCGGCGTCGGAATAGCCGCGCGCCGAGGAGGCGACGAAGGCGAGGCCGGCGACGCGATCCGGTTCCAGCAGGGCAGCGATCCGCGCCACGAAGCCGCCCATCGAGAAGCCCACCAGCACGAAGCGCGGCGGGGCAGCCGCCAGCACGCGTCGCGCCATGCCTTCCAGCGTGTCGTCCCGGCAGACGTCGCCGAAATGCAAGGTACCGAGCGCGTCGAGTCCGGGCCGCATGTCGGCCCACAGGGTCTCGTCGCACATGAATCCGGGAAGCAGGACGATATCGCGCATGGACGTGCTTCTAGCAGGCGCGGCGGGCCATGCAGCCCGGCTCGTTCCGCTGCGCGACGGCATGTGTCCGCCCGTTCCACGGCGCCGCGCCGTGGTCGACCATTGACCCGCGGCGCGAAAGCCTGCGATGAAATCGGACCAGGATCGAAGCGGCCGCTTCGACAGCCACGCGACGGCGCCGGAACACGGCCGGGCCGCGCGACCGGGAGGGAACCCACCATGAAGATCGGCGTATTTTCGACGTTCATGTCGCCGCACGCGTCGCCGGCGATGATCCGCGACTTCGGCCGCCGCGCCGAGGGCATGGGCCTCGACTCGATCTGGATGGGCGAGCATGTCGCGCTGTTCGACAAGAACACCTACGGCTATCCCGCCTCGAAGGACGGCCGCATTCCGGTGCCGCCGGGCGGCGGCATGCTCGACGTGACGGCCACCTTCGGGTTTCTCGCGGCGGCCACGACGAAGGTGCGGCTGGGCACCGGCGTGGCGCTCGTGCCGCAGCGCAACCCGATCTACACCGCCAAGGAGATGTGCACGCTCGACTGGCTGAGCGAGGGGCGGATCGATTTCGGCATCGGGGTGGGCTGGAACAAGGAAGAGGTCGAGGCCTGCGGCTACCGCTGGGAAGATCGCGGCGCGCGCTGCGACGAGTTCCTGGAAGCCATGCGCCGGATGTGGACCGAGCCGGTGCTGGACTTCAACGGCAAGTGGGTGAAGTTCGAGACCCTGCGCATGGATCCCAAGCCGATCCAGAAGCCGCACGTGCCGATCATCGTCGGTGGCTATGCCGACGCCGCGTTCCGCCGCGCGGTGCGCTTCGGCGCCGGCTGGTACGGCTTCAATCTCGATCCGGCGCGCACGAAGGGCATGCTGGAGAAGCTCGACGCGGCCTTCGCCAAGGAGGGCAAGACGCGCGGCAAGGACTTCCAGATCATCATCACGCCGCCGATGGCGATGGGCGCCGATTCCATGCAGGCCTACGCCGATCTCGGCGTCGACCGCCTGGTCGTCAATCTCGGTGGCCAGAAGCCCGAACAGGTCGACCGTCGTCTGCCCGAGATCGAGGCGCTGGTGAAACTGGCGGCGTGAGCCGGCGGGTGGGCCGGCGCCCGGATTCGAGGCTTTGCGCCGGCACCTTGCCGCTCTAGCTTGACCGGCAATGAAGCAGGGAGAGACGCCGATGATCGGCAAGTCGCGGCTTTCGCGCCGGGCGTTGGGTGGTTCGGCGCTGGGCGGCCTGCTCGCGATGCCCTCGATCGGTCGGGCGCAGGCGTTTCAGTCGCGAAGCGTGCGTCCGATCGTGCCCTGTTCGCCCGGCGGCGGCACCGACACCCTCTCGCGCCTCGTCGGCCAGCGACTGGGCGAGCGCTGGAACCAGACCGTGCTGGTCGAGAACCGGCCCGGCGCCTCGGGCGTCATCGGCACCGAACCAGTGGCGCGCGCCACGCCCGATGGCCACACCCTGGCGATGATCGCCAGCGCCCATGCCGTCAATCCCGGCACGGTCGGGACGCTGCCCCACGACTGCGAGTCCGACGCCTTCGCCGCCCGCCTGAAGGGAGACATCCGCAGTGTGGAAAGAAGTCGCGGACGCCGCCGGCATCAAGCCGGAGCGAGCCGGATCGCGACGAAAAAAAAGCAACCAGGGAGAACGACATGACCAACCCATCGCGCCCGACGCGGCGCTCCATCGGCCTCGGCGCCGCGGGCCTCGCGGGCCTTCTGGCGATGCCCTCGATCGGCCACGCCCAGCAGGATTTCCCGACCAAGCCGGTGCGCCTGGTCGTGCCCTATCCGGCCGGCGGCGGCACCGACATCGTGGCGCGGCTGGTGACGCCGGGCCTGACGGAGCGCTGGAAGCAGTCCGTGCTGGTCGACAATAAGGCCGGCGCCAGTGGCATCGTGGGCAGCGAGATCGTCTCCAAGGCAGCGCCCGACGGCTACACGCTGCTGGTGATGACCAGCGCCCATGTCATCAATCCCTTCACCACGAAAGTGCTGCCCTACGACACCGAGAAGGGCTTCACGCCGATCACGCCGCTGGTGCTGGGCGGCATCACGCTGCTCGGCTCGCCCAAGGCCGGCATCGATTCGATGGCGAAGTTCCTTGAACTGGCGCGCGCCAATCCCGGCAAGTACCAGTGGGGCAGCACCGAGAACACGACCCGCATGACCGGCGAGTTGTTCCGCGTCCGCAGCGGCCTGCGGATCGAGAACATCATGTACAAGGGCGCCGCCCCGATGCTCCAGGAGCTGATGGGGGGTCACATCCCGGTCGGCATGACCAGCCCGTTGACGGCGATGTCGCATCATCGCGCCGGTACCCTGAAGATGCTGGCGGTCACGACCGAGAAAAGACTCGCGGTGCTTCCCGACGTGCCGACCATGGCCGAGGTCGGGATCACGGGCCTCGCGCGGCCGGCATGGTTCTCGCTGTTCGGTCCGCCCGGCATGCCGCCGGCCCTGGTCAAGCGCATCCACGCCGACGTGGTTGCCGTGCTGGCCGACGCGGGCGTCAAGGCGAAGATCGCCGATCTCGCCAGCGAGCCCGGCGGCGAGACGCCGGAGGTGTTCGCCGCCCGCATCAGGGACGAGCTCAAGATCTGGGGCGAGACCGCCAAACTCGCGGGCGTCCAGCCGGAGTAGACCGGGCACCGTGCGCATCCTGCTGACCGGCGCCAACGGCTTCGTCGGCGGCCATCTGGCGGCCGGGCTGCGGGCGCGTGGTCACGACGTGGTGGCCGCCGTGCGCGATCCGGCGAAGCTCCGACGACGGGTGCCGGGCATCGAGGCCATCGCCTGCGATTTCAACCGCGACACCGACGCGCGGGCGTGGCTGCCGCGTCTCGCGGGCGTCGACGCGGTCGTGAATTGCGCCGGTGTCCTGCATGGCGGCCGTGGCCAGGACATCGACGCGATCCACGCGAGGACGCCCGTCGCGCTGTTCGATGCCTGCGCCACGGCCGGCGTGCGCAAGGTCGTGCAGATCTCCGCCATCAGCGCCGACGCGGACGCCGGCACGCCCTACGCGTCGACGAAGAAGCGCGCCGACGATCATCTGCGCGGCCTCGATCTCGACTGGACCGTGCTGCGACCCTCGCTGGTCTACGGCGACGGAAGCTATGGCGGGATGTCCGCGATGCGCGGGCTTGCCGGCGCGCCGCTCGCGATTCCGGTACCGGGCGATGGCGTCGCGGCGTTCCGTCCGATCCACGTCGAGGACCTGGTCGAAACCGTTGCCCGGGTGCTCGATGGCAAGGCCTTTGCCCGCCGCACGCTGGAACCGATCGGACCCCGACGCCTGACGCTGCGCGATATTCTTGGGCGCCTGCGCGGCTGGCTCGGCCTGCCGCCGGCGCGGTTCCTGCTCGTGCCGCTGCCGGTCATGCGCGTGGTCGCGCGACTCGTCGACCTTTTCGGCGGCGGGCCGATGGGCAGTGCGTCGTTGAAACAGCTGCTGGTCGGCAACGCCGGCCACGAGCCCGGCGGTGTCTTCGCCGCCGCCATCGGCTTCGCGCCGCGATCCTTCGACCAGGCGCTGGCGGCGCATCCGGCGGGCACCCAGGATTTGTGGCACGCGCGGCTCTATCTTTTGCGGCCGGCTTTGCGCGCGAGTCTGGCGCTGCTGTGGATTCTCTCCGGCGTGCTGGGCTGGCTGGCGCCGCCCGACTCATGGCGCGACCTCGCCGGCACGCTGGCGAAGATCGACCTCCCCGCGGCGCCGCTGGCGGCGGCGTTTTGCGTCGTGGACGTCGTGCTGGGCCTGCTGATCCTGTGCCGCGTCCGACCCGGATTGCTGGCGCTGGCGCAGATCGGCGTCGTCGCCGGCTACACGCTGGTCCTCTCGGTGCTCCTGCCCGGCCTGTGGCTGCATCCGTTCGGCCCGCTGCTCAAGAACCTGCCGATCCTGGCCGCGATAGCCGTCTGGTGGGCGCTGGAGCAGGAGCGGTGATGGAGTCCTACGAGGCTCTGAAATGGTTGCATGTTCTGGGCAGCACGGTGCTGTTCGGCACCGGGATCGGCACGGCGTTCCAGATGTGGTTCGCCCATCGCGGCGGCGATCCGCGCGTGATCGCCGCGGTGGCGCGCAACGTCGTCCTGGCGGACTGGCTGTTCACGTTGCCGGCCGGCCTCGCGCAACCCGCGACCGGTCTCGCGATGGCATGGTTCGCCGGGTTCGACCCGTGGGCGTCGTGGCTGGTGCTGACCTACGCACTCTACGCTGTCGCGTTCGCGTGCTGGGTGCCCGTCGTGCTGTTGCAGATTCGCGCCCGCGATCTCGCCGCAGACGCCGCGGCGCGCGGCACGCCGCTGCCGCCGGCTTACCGGCGCGCGATGCGCTGGTGGTTCGCGCTGGGCTGGCCGGCGTTCGGCGCTCTCGTCGCGGTGTTCTGGCTGATGATCGCCAAGCCCGTGGTCTGGTGAGCCTCACCCTTCGTCGGCGTTGCCTTCGAGCAAGCGGACCTCGTGACCGGCGGCGGCGAGGGCGGCGACGATGTCGCGCAGGTGGGCGCGGTCGCGGGTTTCCAGCGTGACGTCGAGGTCGGCGCCCTTGGCCGCGACGGCGCCGAACAGGCGCTGGTGCTGGACGTCGAGAATGTTGCCGCCGCCCGTCCCGATCGACGCGGTGATGGCGGCTAGCACGCCGGGCCGGTCCGCGATGCGGAGGCGCAGGCGCGCGACGCGGCCGTCGCGCACCAGACCGCGCATCAGGATCGAGGCCAGCAGGCGGGTGTCGATGTTGCCGCCGGTCAGCACGAGTCCGACGGTGCGACCCCTGAACCGATCCGGATGGGCGAGCAGGGCGGCGAGGCCCGCGGCGCCCGCGCCCTCGGCGACCGTCTTTTCGATTTCCAGCAGCATGACGATGGCGCGCTCGATGTCGGCTTCCTCGACCAGCAGGACGTCGTCGACGAGACGGCGGCAGATCGCGAGCGGCAGGACGCCGGTGTCGCGCACCGCGATGCCCTCGGCGATGGTCTCGCCGCCGACCATCACGGGCTGGCCGTCGAGCAGCTGGCGCAGGGCGGGATAGCCGGTCGTCTCGACGCCCACGATCAGCATGTCGGGCCGCAGCGCGCGGGCGGCGACGGCACAGCCCGCCAGCAGGCCACCGCCGCCGACCGGCACCACCAGCGTGTCGATTTCCGGCGTGTCGGCCAGCATTTCCAGCGCCACGGTGCCTTGCCCGGCAACGATGTCGGGATCGTCGTAGGGATGCACGAAGACGAGGCCCTCGGCATCGGCCAGGCGCCGCGCCTCGGTCGCCGCTTCCGCCAGCGTATCGCCGTGCAGCACGACGCGGGCACCGTGGCCACGCGTGTGGGCGACCTTGGTGTTGGGCGTGAAGGCCGGCATCACGATGGTGGCGGGAATGCCGAGCAGGCCGGCGTGTCGCGCCACGCCCTGGGCGTGATTGCCGGCCGACATGGCGATCACGCCGCGGCGGCGGGACTCTTCGGGCAGGCGCGACAGCTTTAAGCGGGCGCCGCGTTCCTTGAACGAGGCGGTGAATTGCGCGTTCTCGAACTTCACGTGAACCGTGCAGCCGCACGCCGCCGACAGCGTCGCCGAATGCAGGGTGGGCGTGCGCGAGACGTGACCGGCGATCGCCGCCGCCGCGGCCTCGACGTCGGCCAGCGCGACGGGAAGCGGGTCGGTCACGCGGGTCTCCGGAGCGGCCGGGCCGTCATACCCGGCGCAGCCAGACTTCGCCGATCAGGTGGTCGGCGCGTTTGCGCAGCACGACGTTGGCGCGTTGCCGGGTCGGGAAAATGTTCTCGCGCAGGTTCCTGAGGTTGATGTCGCGCCAGATGCCGAGCGCGACTTCGCGCGCCTGGGCGGGCGTCAGATCCTTGTGGTGATGGAAGTAGGAGGCCGGATTCTGGAACGCGGTGCGTTGTAGGAGCAGGAAGCGGTCGACATACCAGGCCTCCACGTCGGTCTCGTCGGCGTCGATGTAGGCGGAGAAATCGAAGAAATCCGAGGCCATGGCGCTGGCGCCGGAGGAGCCCTGCAGCACGTTCAGCCCCTCGAAGATCAGGATGTCGGGCTTGCCGACGATCTGGCGTTCGCCCGGCAGCACGTCGTAGGCGACGTGCGAGTAGATCGGCGCCTCGACCTCCGGCTTGCCCGCCTTCACGTCGGCCAGAAAGCGGATCATGGCGCCCAGATCGTAGCTCTCGGGGAAGCCTTTGCGCTGCATGAGTTTTCGTTCTTCCAGCGTCTTGAGCGGATGCAGGAAGCCGTCGGTCGTCACCAGCGACACGCGCGGATGGTCGGGCCAGCGCGCCAGCAGAGCGCGCAGCACGCGTGCGAAGGTGCTTTTTCCCACCGCGACGCTGCCGGCGAGCGCGATGATGTAGGGTGGTGCCCCGGCGGGCCGGCCGAGGAAGGCGTCCTTGACGCGGCCCAGCGTGCGGGCCGCGGCGACATGCAGGTTGAGCAGGCGCGAGAGCGGCAGATAGATCTGGGCGACGTCCTCGAGCGAAAGATGCTCGTTGAGACCGCGCAAGGCGCCGAGATCCTCGGCCGACAGCGTCATCGGCGTGTTCGAGCGCAGCGCCGACCAGTCGTCGCGCGAGAAAAGATGATAGCTGGCGAGGCCGTCGGGAACGGTGGCGTTCATCGCGATGGACTATCCCCTGGCGAGGTTGGCGGATCGATGGAAGCAGCGGCGGGGCGAACGGACGCGCCCGCGATTCCGGAAATCGCTCCCGAGGGGTTCGCGAGCCGGTGGAACCCCGGCATGAGGCACACGATCCGGGAGCGCGCCACTCATGGGCGCCAACTTCGAGCGGAAATGGTTGGCGCACGGTCGAACGAACGAAAACAATGTCATCCCGAGCGAAGCGAGGGACCCCGGCGCGGCTGAGGTCCCGCACGAAGCCGGGAAGAATCCGGGGTG
>CAMDVZ010000012.1 GCA_945878895.1 Caenispirillum bisanense
GAAGGGAGGAAATTACGGTGGCGCAGTACTTTTTCGGTAAGGGCCGAGATGCGTGGAAGCCATGGCCGATCCGGGGGCGAAGAAAAGAGTCGTTGCATCGCCATCGCGCCACGCCCACCCGTCAGTCCGGTCGCCACACGTCGCGCAGATGCGAGGGCCAGCCGAGCGGGCTCACCAGCATCGCGTCGAAGCGCATCGCGTGATCCGCGAGCGCGGGGTTGCGCGCGACGAACGCCTCGGCGGCCCGAGCGATGCGCCGCAGCTGATATTCTGTCAAGGCACCCAGCGCGCCCCGGCGCGAGGCGCGCGCCTTGACCTCGATGAAGGCCAGCGTGCCGAAGCGTCGCGCCACGATGTCGATCTCGCCCATCGGGGTGCGATAGCGGCGCGCCACGATGCGATAGCCGCGCAGCCGCAGATGCCACACGCACCACCATTCGGCGGCGCGACCGAACCGGTCGGCCTCGATGCGTCGCTGGTCGCGGAGCGGCGGGCGCATGGCGGCGGTCGTCACGTCTCGCCGCGGGCGCGCTTGAGCTCCAGCGCCCGGGCGTAGATCTCGCGGCGTGGCTTGCCGTAGCGGGCGGCGACCTCGGCGGCTGCTTCCTTGACGCCAGTGTCGGCCAGTGCCGCGCGCAAGGCGGCGTCGATGGCCTCGGGCGTGGCGATGGTGCCACCCGCCGTCGGCGGCCCGACCAGCAGGACGATCTCGCCGCGCGGTCGTTCGGCGGCGCGATAATGGGCGGCGAGCTCGGTCAGGGTGCCGCGCCGTACTTCCTCGAAACGTTTGGTGAGTTCGCGCGCCATCGCGGCCGGCCGCGGCCCCAGCAGGTCGGCGAGGTCGTCGAGCGATTCCGACAGCCGGTGCGGCGCCTCGAACCAGATCAGGGTGGCGGGCACGTCGGCCAGTTCGCCGATGGCGCGGCGGCGATCGGGCGAGCGGGCGGGCAGGAAACCCGCGAACAGGAACCGGTCGCTCGGCAATCCGGCCAGCGCCAGCGCCGCCAGTGGCGCGGAGGCGCCCGGCACGACCGTGACCGGGCAACCCGCCTCGATGGCGGCGCGCACGACGCGATGGCCGGGATCCGATATCAGCGGCATGCCCGCGTCGCTGACCAGCGCCACCACGCCGCCGGCACGCCAGGCGTCGAGCAGGCGTTCGGTCGCCGCCGCCTCGTTGTGGTCGTGGCACGCCATGAGTGGCGCCGACAGGCCGTAGGCGGTGGCGAGCGTGCGGGTGACCCGGGTGTCCTCGCAGGCGATCAGGGTGGCTGCCCGCAAGGTGTCGAGTGCACGCAGCGTAATGTCGCGGAGATTGCCGATGGGCGTGGCAACCACGTAGAGACCGGGAGCGGGGAGACCGGGCGGGGGAGGTCCGGGCGCCGGCGGGGTCGCCGGTTTACTTCCGGCATCGTCGTGGGTAGCGTCGATATCCGCCTCCGTCCGCATCGGGAGAATTTCCATGTCGAGTTCCGTCGCGTCGAGGTCCGTTTTCCCGTCCGCTTTCGTCGCCCTGCTCGCGGGCACGGCCATTGCGTTGCTGGGCGGCTGTGCCGGCATGCAGAAGACTAGCACCCGGCCGCCGCCGCGTCCCGCCGCCCAGGTCGCCATCACGCAACCGCCGTCGGTTCCGGCGCCTGCCGTCGTGGTCGCCACCCCCGCGCCGGTGCGTACCGGCAAGCCCAAGATCGCGTTGCTGCTGCCCTTGTCGGGCCGGGCGCGCGAGATCGGCGTGGCGTTGCAGGAAGCCGCCGAACTGGCGCTGTTCGACGGCGCGGGCAAGGACATCGTGCTGGTGCCGCTCGATACCGGCGACACGCCCGAGGGGGCGGTGCGGGCGGTCGAGCGGGCCGCCGACGAGGGCGTCGGCCTGCTGCTGGGGCCGCTGTTCGGCCCCTCGGCGGCGGCGGCGGCGGCCGTCGCCAAGCGCGCCGGCATCGAGATGCTGACGTTTTCCAACGACCAGGGCGTCGCCCAGCCCGGCCTCTACGTGCTTGGTCTTGCGGTCGAACCACAGGTCGCGCGGGTGGTCGAGTTCGCCGCCCGGCGTGGCGTGCGCCGTTACCATGCCATGCTGCCGCCGACTCCCTATGGCGGCCAGGCGATGGCGGCGCTGCGGGCCGCGGCGGCGCGCAACGGCGCCACGATCGGGCGCGAGGAGCGCATTCCCGCCAGCGGCGATACTGCCGTCGTGGCCCAGCGGCTGACCGACGCGATCAAGGGCGATCCGGCGGGCGCGGCGCTGTTCGTGCCGATCGGCCCGCCCAGATTGTCGGCCGTCGGCCAGTCACTGGTCGATCTCGAGTTCGATTCGCGGCGCGCCCGCATCGTCGGCACCGGCGTCTGGGACGGGCCTGGCGCGGCCGCCGAAAAAGCGCTGGCCGGTGCCTGGTTCGCCGCTCCCGATCCGGCCCGGCGGGCCGCGTTCGAGCGCAAGTTCGCGGCCGTGCACGACAAGCCACCACCGCGGCTGGCGACGCTCGCCTACGACGCGGTCATGCTGTCGGCCCAGCTGGCGCGCGTCAAACCCGGCGGCGATTTCACGCCCGAGGCGCTGACCACGGGCGAAGGCTTCAACGGCGTCGACGGGCTCTACATGCCGCTCGCCGACGGCCGCGTCGAGCGGGCGCTGGCGGTGCTGGAGGTCGGACCCGACGGCGTCAAGGTGGTCGATCCGGCGCCCACCTCGCTGCGCCGCCCCGCCAACTGAGGCCGCGCCTCGATGTTCGCCGCCGATCTGCTGACGGTCTATCTCGGGGCGGTGCTGGTGCTGATCGTCACGCCGGGACCCGACACGTTCTTCGTCGCGGCAACCAGCGCCGCCCATGGACCACGGGCGGGCGTGCTGGCGGCGCTCGGGGTTGGCTTCGGCTGCCTGCTGCACATCGCGATGGCCACGATCGGCATCAGCGCCCTGATCGCGGCCAGCCCGTGGGCGTTCGGGGTCGTGAAGATCGCCGGCGCCGCCTACCTCGCGTTGCTCGCCGCGCAGGCCTTGCGCGACGCCTGGCGTGGCCATGCCGGCGCCGGCGTGACGGACGCGCCGCCACGCCCGGCGCTCGACCTCTTCCTGCGCGGCGCGCTCACCAACGCGCTCAATCCCAAGGTGGCGATGTTTTTCATCGCCTTCCTGCCGCAGTTCGTCGATCCGTCGCGCGGACCGGTCTGGCCGCAACTGGTCGTGCTCGGTTTGATCTTCAATCTGCCGGGTACCCTCTGGCTGGCCGGTCTCGCGATGCTCAGCGGTCGCGCCACCGCCCGGCTGCGCGCCATGCCGTGGGCAAGACGCGCCCTCGACGCGGTGGTCGGGGTGTTCTTTCTCGGCCTCGCGATTCATCTCGCGCGCAGCCAGACCCGGGCGTGACCGACCGCCGGCGGCGTCCCGCCACCACGACCGGGGCAAGCAGACGAAGGTGATCCCCGGTCCTGTCCGGAGCGACGGGGTGGCCGGACGCGAGCAGGGCGCCGTTCAGTGACAGTCGCGCGAGGCTTCCGGATCGAAAACGCCGCCAGCCTGATCAGTCTCGACGAAAACTCATTGAAGAAATATTTGTGTTTTTATATATTCTAACTGCGATATAATCTTGCAGGAAGGGTCGCGGCCATGCCTGCCGAATCATATGCGGCTGTCGGAATGCGCGACCCTCGTGCGATCCAAGCACCGTCCAGCCGAAACGCCTGGGTGGGGGTGTCGGCTGGACGGCTCCGTCGCTTCGGATCGATCGGACGACGGCGGCGCGGGGTCGTGGCCCGATCGGCGGCGCGGCGGGGCAGACGCGAAATCCCGTCCCCGGACACCCGCGCCCGGCATCCGACGGGAAAAGGTCTTTCGGCCGACTGCCCCGCACGCTTCGCGGTGACCAGCCGGAAACCACCAAAATGTGTTTAAAATCACGAAATATCAATAAGTTGAAAATTCTTCTTCATCTATATATAAAGCTTTGGTAGAGTTGCCGCCAAGGACACTGGTGCGTGCCGTTCATCCCCCGAAGGCGCGCATCGACTGGCAACGAAAAACGTCCAAAGGCACCCAATGGGCGCGCAGCTGCAGAGCGTCGAAGTCTACTATTCCTACGCCGATGAACGTCTTCACATTCATCTGCCGGCGACGCTGTCTCCGATCATCGGCAAGTCCGGCCGCCTGCGCTGCCGGCTCGAGGGCGTGCGTCGTCCGAACGACCCCGAGACGCGGGCCTGCAACGACGAATTCGACAGCGAGTTCGGCAACGACCGGCGTCTGATCATCCCCTCCGACCTCGCCAACCGCCGTGGCGTGGTGGGCGGCGCGGCGCTGACCGTCACGATCGAGGCGAAGCTGGTGGAGGAGCGTGGGTTCTTCCGCAGACGCCATCTCGTGGAATCGGTCTTTCCCAACGATACCGTGCAGTTCGACGCCGCCGAGGTCACGTCCTACCGCTACGCCGCGCCGTCTTATGGGCCCGGCCCGATGGTCGGCAGCGAGCGCCAGGACCTGTCGTTCCTGCCGCCGGGCACGCGTGGCCTCGGCGCTCCGGGGCAAGGTCAGCCGGGGTTCCAGCAGGAGTCGGCCGAACAGCCGACGCTGGTGCTGTCGCCCGCCGTCGCGACCATGATTCCCCAGGAAGATGCTGATAATACCAAGCTGCCTAAACACTGACACACGCCCCGAGTCGCGTAGCGATTGAACAGTGACGCTGTGATGGGCACATCGACTCTGCGTTCACCCGATTCGGGAAGGAGCCGAGAGTCAGGAACTCTGCCGCTTGGTATAATACTGCGTCGGCGCCGATGGCCGCGGCGTCGCCCAGCGTGCTCGCAGCGCTCGACGTGCTCGCCCAGGCGGTCGCCGGCAACCGGTCACCCTCGGCCTGGGCCGTGGCGGCCGCGGCGGCCGAGCCAGCCGCCCGATCGCCGGCTCCGCCAGCGCCGGTCGTCACGGTGATCCCGCCACCGAGGGCCGCGACGCGGGCGACGAAGAAGACACCCGGCGGCAAGAGCGCCACGCCCGCGTTCGCGCAGGACATCGACGTCGCGGTTGCCGTCGCACCGGCCCCCTCGCGTGCCGACACGCGCAAGGCGAAGTCCGTTGCGCCGCCGCCGACAGACACGCCGGACGTCGCGAAAGCGCCTGTCGAAGCAAGCGTCGACCCGGCCGGTTCGATTGCGAAATCGTTGGCCCCGGTTGTCCCGGAGATGTCGGTCGCGGCCGATCCGCCGATGTCTGAAGTCCGGGCGTCGGATGCGCCGTCGTCCGGCGAGCCTGTGCCAACCCCGCCCCCGACTTCGATCGACGCCGTGGCGATCGATGGCACGGAGCCGGCTCGCGACACTCTACCTCCGGCCGCGGACCAGACGGCCACGCTCCTGGAAGCGACGGTGGACGCAGCCAATTCCGGGGAGCGCGCGCCAACCACCGGGGTTTCGCCGACCGAAGCCGCGGTATCGACGCTTCCTGCCGCCGTTCACGTCGTCGCCGATCCCGAACCGACCCCGTCCCCGCGTGGCCGCGGTCGTGCCAAAGGGCGCGGCAACGCGCGGCCGATGTCGCGCCCGAGCGAATGGGCGGTCGATCTCGCCGAAGCGCCGCAGCCCGACATCCGGGGCGGGGCCGACATGGCGGCGACCGCCAGGTTCGACGATCCGGCCACGGCGATCGACTACACACTCCCGGCGCGGGCAGCGGCGTCCGACATCGCGCCCACGCTCGCGGCCGCCTATCCGGAGATCGTGGCGTCGGCCGACGGCCTCGACGCCTCCGAGTCGGCCGACCGGCGCCGCTGGCTGGAGACGCTCGAACTCTACCGGGCCGCCAAGGGCGGTCGCCTGGTCGTCAACCACGATCCGCAGCCACCGTCGGGCGCGTCGCGCCACAATCACCTTGTCGGCGCCGACTGACACGGCGGGCCGTCGCGTGCCATGATCCCCGCCATCAGCGAGGGACGATGGCCTACGATCCGGACAACATCTTCGCGCGCATCCTGCGCGGCGAAATCCCCTGCAAGCGCGTCTTCGAGGACGATTTCGCGCTCGCGTTCCACGACATCAACCCGCTGGCGCCGGTCCATGTGCTGGTGATCCCGAAGGGTCCCTACGTGTCGAACGCCGATTTCGCCGCCAACGCCCCCGACGGGCTGGTGCTTGGCTTCTGGCGGGCGGTCGGCAAGGTCGCCAACCAGCTTGGCCTCGATCCCGAAGGCTACCGCATTGTTTCCAACCATGGCCCCAATGGCGGCCAATTGGTGTTCCATTTCCATGTTCATCTGTTCGGCGGCCGGACCATGGGCCATCGCATGGGCAACATGCCCCGCTCGACGGACACCTGAGCCGACGCCCCCCGCGCCGGTCGCACCGGGAGTATCGCCATGATCCGCCAATCGCTCGCCGCCGCCGCGCTTTCGCTGGCGCTCGCCACACCCGTCCTCGCCGAGCCCCTGCCGATGCCAGGCGTCGATTTCCGCGCCGAGATGGCGATCCTCGAAGGACCGGGCGTCATGACCGTCATGCGCCACAAGGCCGGCAAGATGCGCGTCGACGTCGAGCAGATGGGCATGAAGGGCTTCATGCTGATGGAACGCGGCAAAACGGTCGCGACCATGATCATGGAAATCCAGCCCGGCGTGCCGATGGCGATGGATATCGACCTGTCGAAAATGGCGGGCCAGCAGCAGATGAACGTCGCGACCTGGGACCTCGACGGCAGGAAGGTCGGCAGCGCCACGGTGCTGGGCGAGAGCTGCGACGAATACGAAACGACGCAGTCCGGCATGACCATGCGGATCTGCATCGCGCGCGACGGCGTCCCCTTGCGGACCTTCGATGTCGGCCGCAACAAGCCCGTCATGGAAGCCCGCAAGGTCGAGCGCGTGACCCAGGACGCCGCCCAGTTCGCGATCCCCGCCGGTGTCACCCGCATGCCCGCGATGCCCGGCATGCCCGGCCAGACGCGCTGACGCGAGGCGGCGGTCAGGCCTCGGCAGCGGCTTTCATCTTCGCGAGGCCGGCCTCGAAATCCTTGCCGACCATCTTGTCCATGCTCGTGAACACGCCCATCAGCTTCATCATGAACGGGCTGGGGCCGTGCATGGCCCACGTCACCCGGGTGCCGCCACCGGCAGGCTCGAGCGTGAACTCCGCAATGTTGTGGACCTCGAACGGCTTCAGGAAATCGAGCTTGATCGCGACGCGCGAGGGCATCGTCGTTTCCATGATCTCCATGCGACCAACGCCGACGTTCTTGTTGCCTTCCCACGCGTAGACGGCGCCCGTTCCGCTCGACGGACCGGAATAGGTCCGCTTCAACGCCGGATCCCTGTCCTCCCACGGCGACCAGCGGATCCATTCGTGGAAGTCCGCGATCATCGGGAACACTTTCTCCGCCGCCGCCGTGATCGTCGTCGAGCGTTGCAGGCGGAACGTGTCGGGGCGGCTCGCGGCGTAAGCCAGAATGCCGACGACGACCACGGCAACCGCGATCAGGATGGTCTGGAGCACGGGAGCCTCCCTCGACGGCAATCCGGCCGCGACGGATATCGCCGCGTCCGCGCGGATAACGCCCGCCCCGCCGGTCGTGGTGATATGCTGCCCATGAGCGACATGGTCCACACCACTCACCCCTCCGGGTCGACGCGACACACCGCCGTCGACCACCACTCTACGCCGGCCACGCCCGCGCCGTCGACCGCGGGCATGCCCGACGAAGCGACCTGCTGGGATGTCTGGACGCGACGCGACCGGAGCTGGAACGGCAGGTTCTACGTGTCGGTCAGGACCACCGGGGTCTATTGCTTGTTGTCGTGCGGGGCGCGGCCGCCCAAGCGCGAGAATGTCGGGTTCCATCCCTCCTGCGAGGCGGCCGAAGCGGCCGGCTTCCGCACCTGCAAGCGCTGCAAGCCACGCGAATGGAACGTCTCGACCGGCCTCAGCCAGGCGGTCGAACGCGCCTGCCGGCTGCTCGACTTCGAAAGCGGCGAGGGCATGCCCTCGATCGAGCGCATTGCGCGCGCCGTCGGCGTCGTCGGCTCGACGCTGACGCGCCGTTTCCAGCGCGAGCTCGGCGTCACGCCGCGCGACTGGCTGGCGGCGCGCAAGGCGGGGCGTTTCAAGACAGCGCTGCGGGCGGGCGACTCGGTCACCGACGCGCTCTATGGCGCCGGCTACGGCTCCTCCAGCCGGGTCTATGAATCCTCGGACAAGGTGTTGGGCATGACCCCCGCGACCTACAAGAAGGGTGGTGCGGGCGCGCGCCTGACCTGGGCCATCGTCGACAGCCATTACGGCCGCGTGCTGGTGGCGGCGACCGCCAAGGGCATCGCCGCGGTGTTTCTCGGCGACGACGACGACGCCCTCGTCGAGGAGTTGCGCGGCGACTTTCCGGCCGCCGAACTGGCGCCCGACACCGGCGCGCTGGCGCCCAAAGTGAAAGCGGTGCTGGCGCGGCTCGATGGCCGCAAGCCCACCGCGCTGGAGGCGCCCGACGCGCCGCTCGATATCGTCGGCACCGCGTTTCAATGGCAGGTGTGGAAAGCCCTGACCGAGATCCCCCAGGGCACCACCCTGACCTATGGCGAGATCGCCCAGTGCCTGGGTCACCCCAAGGCCGCCCGCGCCGTCGGTCGCGCCTGCGCCACCAACCCGGTGTCGATCCTGGTGCCCTGCCATCGCGCCATCGGGTCGACCGGCTCGCTGACCGGCTATCGCTGGGGCGTGGCGCGCAAGAAGTCGCTGCTGGCGGACGAGAAGAAACGGGCGGTCGGCTGAGGCCGTCGTTGGCTCAGCCTTCGACCAGCCTGCCCTTGCCGTCGGCGCCCTTCGCCAGCGTCAGAACGCGCTCGTGCAGGGCGCGGAGCGAGACGCGATGGCCGATCGACACGATGCCGGTCTCGGGCAGGCGTTCGCGCAGCAGCGTGTAGAGTTTGCGCTCCATCTCCTCGTCGACCGAGGCGGTGGCCTCGTCGAGGAACAGCCAGTCGGGCTTGTAGAGCAGCGCGCGGGCGATCGCGAGACGCTGCTGCTCGCCGCCCGACAACTGGCGTTGCCAGTGCGCGACCTCGTCGAGCGAGCCCTTGAGATGACCGAGCTGGACGACCTCGAGCGCCTCGCGGATCGCGGTGTCGTCGGCGCGCGTGGCCGGATCGGGATAACGCACCGCGTCGCGCAACGAGGCGATCGGCAAGTAGGTGCGCTGCGGCAGGAACAAGGGCCGCGCCGCCACGGGCATGCGGACGACGCCCGAGCCGAACGGCCAGATGCCCGCGACGGCGCGGAACAAGGTGCTTTTGCCCGAGCCCGAGGCGCCCATGATCAGGGTCCGGGTGCCCGGCGCGAAGGACACTGCGGCGTCCTCCAGCAACACGCGTCCGTCGGGTAGCGCCAGCGTCAGGTGCTCGGCGCCGACCTCGCGCGCCGTGGTCGATTCGACGCTAGCGCCGGCGCGGGCCTCGCTCGCTGCCTCGATGGCGGCGTCGAAGCTCTTGAGACGATCCATCACGGCGCGCCATTCCGCGACCTCGCTGTAGCGGCCCACGAAGAAGGACAGCGAGCGCTGTACCTGCGCGAAGGTCGAGGATATCTGCATCAGCGCGCCCAAGGTCAGGGCGCCGGCGAAATAGCGCGGCGAAGCGACGATGAAGGGAAAGATGATGGCGATCTGGGTGTAACCGATCGTGTAGGCGCTGAGCCGCAACTGCGCGCCGATGATGCGGCGCACGACGGCTACGACGTGGTCGAAACGCTCGCCGAGCGCGGGCCGTTCGTGGCGTTCGCCGCCATAGAGCGCGATGGCCTCGGCGTTCTCGCGCGCCCGCACCAGGTCGAACCGGAAATCGGCCTCGACCTTCTGCTTGGCGAAGTTGAGCGCGATCAGCGGGCGGCCGACATAGTGGGCCAGCACGGTGCCGACGAGGGCGTAGGCGATCGCCACCCAGACCATGTAGCCGGGGATCGTCACGCTGTTTCCCGCCAGCGCGAAGGAGATCGGACCCGACTGCGTCCACAGCAGGAACACGAAGGAAAACAGCGTCACCACCGCACTCAGCAGCCCCAGCGCGAGGTCGAGCGAGTAGTAGATGAACAGCCGGATGTCGTCGGCGATGCGCTGGTCGGGATTGTCGGCCGAGCGCGTCAGCTCGATGGCGTAGTAGGCGCGGTGCGCCATCCAGCGGTCGAGATAGTGGGCCGTCATCCAGCGCCGCCAGCGCAGCTGCAGGACCTGGTTGGCGAAGGAATTCACCAGCGCCACGCCGATATAGAACAGCGCCAGCCAGCAGAAGATTTTCATCTCCGCCCAGAACGCCGGCTCGGCCTTGGTTTCCAGCGCGTTGTAGAAGCGCCGGTACCAGTCGTTGAACAGCACCTCGATCCACACCGCCAGCAGCGTCAGCCCGATCACCGCGGCGAGCATGACGAGGGCCGGCCAGCGTTCGCCCGACCGGAAATAGGGCTTCGCCAGCCAGACCAGATCAGCGACGAAACCGAGGAATTTTTTCATGCCGGGAGGCTCCGGGGAAGGGGGGCGCAGTGTAGCCGATCGCGTCGGGCGATGCGCGCGCGATGGCGCGAAAGAGCATGCTGGAGGGGTGTTTGAGCGTTGAAATGATTGCGAAATCGGGATTCTGGCCGGTTATGGCGCCGCTCCCGGCGTGCCCGAACGGGCGATTCCGGGCCTCGATCGGGGGCCGGAATCACCCCGACTATTTTACCCGGATTAAATTAAATACACGAACGATTCCAATGACTTGACTTTCAAAAATACCCGTAGAAGACGAATGAAACGAGCCCACAACACCCTCGTTCCGGCTCGCCGGTCGCCGGCCGGCCGAATTGCCCCAAACGACGTGTCGGCGCGCCCGTCCACGCCCTCGGAGGCACGAAAAGCCCGGAAAACCGCCGATTCCGCTGCTCCCAGCGAATCGCCCGCCGACGCGCGCTCAGAACAATATGTCGGCCACCGTCAGCGCGTTGTTGCCGATGAAGGCCACCGCGAGGTCGCTGCCGCCGTCGAACACGCCGTCGAAAGTCCCCGGACTCAACTCGACCAGCAGCTTCGTGGCGCCCGAGGCCGACGTGATGATGACGCGGCCGGAGTTGGTCCCCAGCGCCCGCAGGTCGATCCTGTCGGTGCCGGCCACGAAATCCGCCACCGTGTCGTAGCCGGTGACGATGTTGGAGTCGGCCCAGGTCCCGTAGACGAACGTGTCGGCGCCGCCGCGGCCGTAGAGCTGGTCGGCCCCGACGCCGCCCTCGATCACGTTGGCGAGGCCGTCGCCCGCCAGCACGTCCTCGCCCGAACCGCCGGTCAGATTCTCGATCAGATTGTAGGTGTCGGCCAGCACCAGCGTGCCGATGCCGTCGCGGATCCAGCCGCCGGTGGCGACGATGTCGGCGTAGACGCCCGTCGTGGTGGCGGCATAGGAGGCGGTGTCGGAGCCGTCGCCGCCCCACAGCTGGTCCCAGCCGCCGGCTCCGGGCGTGCCGCCGGTCAGCACGTCGTCGCCCTCCATGCCGAACAGCACGTCGTTGCCGGTGCCGCCGTCGAGCCGGTTGGCGCCGGAATCGCCGAACAGCTTGTCGTCGAACGACGAGCCGAGCAGGTTCTCGATGCCGGCATAGGTGTCGCCCGCGGCGTCGCCGGTGTTGTGTTGCGAGCCGAACAGGACCGCCTGGAAGTTGCCGACGGTCGCGGAGGCATGGCTGGCGGTGTCGTTGCCACTGCCGCCGACCAGTGAATCGGCCCCGGCGCCGCCATTGATCGTGTCGTTGCCGTTGCCCCCCGACAGGGTGTCGTTGCCGGCGAGGCCGGTCATCTGGTCGCGACCGGTGCCGCCGGTCAGGGTATCGGCGCCGCCGGTGGCGCCGGGGACGACGCTTGCGGCGCCGTTGATCGTCACCTGGACCGTCGTGACCGTGCCGTCGGCGGACGACACGTTGAACGTGTCGCCGACCGAGGAGCCGGTGGCGAGCGACGCGAAGTTGGCGTTCGCCTCGTACACCCAGACGCCCGCGGTCGTGATCGTGAACACGCCCGACGTGCCGGCGGCTGCGTTCTGGGCCACGAAGGTGGCGGCGCTGTCGACATCGCTGATGGTCAGCGTGCCGGAGGTCGTCTGGCGGGACTCGGTCGCCGACAACGCGACGTTTACCGAGGACAGCACGGCCGGGTCGTTGACCGGGGTGATCGTGAAGGCGAACGTCGTGCCGGTCACCGGCGTCGTGCCGTCGGTGACGGTGAAGACGAAGGAGTCGCTGGTGGTCTCGCCGCCGTTGTGACGATACTTCAGCAAGCCGCCGGCGATATTGGCCTGGGTGAAGGTGCCGCCGACGCCCAGGGCCGTCTCGGCGCCGTTCACGGTGCCGCCGCCGCCGTCGGTATTGACCCACAGGGTCCCGCGCGTCACCGCCGTCGTCACGGTATAAACGAGACTCCCGGCCGCGGTGTCGGTGTCGGTCGTCGTCAGCTCGCCGGCGACCACGACGTCCAGTGCGCCTTCGGCCAGGGTCGATCCGGTGTTGACGGTGACCGACGGAGCGGCCGGCTGCGGATCGAGGCCCAGCACCCGGTCGGCGACCAGAACCTCGGTGCTGGCGCCCGAAGGAGAGCGTTGCCAGACCACCGTCAGATCGCCGTTCGTCCCCGTCACCACCGCGACGGGCAGGGTGTCGAGGATCGTGTCGCCGTTGTCGTGCATCCGCGTCGCGTTGCCGGTCGCGGCATAGCCGTCGCTGTAGACGCGGTAGAACACGTCGAAGCCGGCCGAGGGGGTCGACGTCACTTCCTGGCTGTAGACGACGGCGAATCCACCGCCGGGCAGCGCCACGCCGGTCGCGCCGGCGACGCCGGTGGCCTGTTCGTTCTGGTTGATCTGGAACGTCGAGGTCACGACGGCCCCGAAATTGGCGCTATAGATGGTGCCGAACAGGCGATCGCCGTCGTCGAGTATGCCGCCGATCGTCGGTCCGCCGATGGTCAGGACCAGCAGGTCGCCGTTGGCG
Source organism: Caenispirillum bisanense (assembly GCA_945878895.1). GTDB lineage: Bacteria > Pseudomonadota > Alphaproteobacteria > Reyranellales > Reyranellaceae > CAMDVZ01. The sequence goes on from CAMDVZ010000012.1 coordinate 12,967, forward strand.
AGCCTGACCATGTCCTGGATGCTGGTCGAGCCGGTCCGGATCGTGATGTCGCCCAGCGTCAGGGCCGGGATCGTGCCGTTGGCGTTGGCGGTGAAGCTGTAGCCGAAGGTGGGGACGGTGGTGCTGGAGTTCTGCGTCCAGGCGACGGCGAGATTGTTGCCGTTGGCGACGATCTCGACGTTGGTCGGCGAGAGCGTGGTGGTCTGGCTGACCTGGGTGATCGCGCTCAGCGAATTCAGCGAGGAGTCGACGATGCGGACCACGGTTCGTCCGGAGCTGAAGTCGGCGGGAAACTCGCCCCACGCGAAGGCGATGTTGCCGTTGTCCATCTTCACCAGCGACACCTGGCCGGTGGCGTCCTTGGCGGTATCGGAAACGACGTGATCGCTGCCGGCGGTCAGGGTGTTGCCCGACAGGGTCAGTTCCCTCGCGTGGACCTCGAAGCGGGCGTTGGTGCTGTTGAAGACGCTGTAGGCGACGACGAAGTGCGTGTTGTCGATGGCGATGATCTCGGGCTGGTTCTCCGACCCCGTGGCGCCGCCGGGCGACATGAAGATTTCGCCCGACACCGCCGTGCCGTCGGCCGTCAGCACGCGCACCCCGATGTCGCGATTGATGTTGACGTCGGTGCTGCCCTGGCGCCACGCCACGGCGATGTTGCCGTTCGGGCTGGCCGCCATCGCGACCTGGAACGCCCGCGTGTCGGTGGCGTCGACCTGGGTGATCGAGAATTCGGCCATGGCGTGCGCTCCACCGTTGCCGCGGGGCCCGCCGCCGGTAGGAGACGGCGGCGCGACCCGCTATCGGGTTTTCGTCGCGCGAGCGAAATCGACGGGTCGCTCGTCGGGATGCTTCCCCGGATCATAGCGTCGCCACGGCGGCGTCGAAAGGGCGTCCGCTCGCGCCGATCGGGGCGCCGCGCTGGCACGGGCGGGGCGTGATGTCAGAACAATATATCGGCCACCGTCAGGGCATTGCCGCCGATGAAGGCGACGGCCAGGTCGCTGCTGCCGTCGAACACGCCGTCGAAGGTGCCGGGGCTCAGCTCGACCAGCAGCTTGGTGGCGGTGCCGTCGGACGTAATGATCACCCGGCCGGAGTTGGTCCCCAGCGCCCGCAGGTCGATCCTGTCGGTGCCGGCCACGAAATCCACGATCGTGTCGTAGCCGGTCACCACGTTGGAGTCGCTCACGGCACGGAAGACGAAGGTGTCGGCGTCGGCGCCGCCATAGAGCTGGTCGGCGCCGCCGCCACCCTCCAGGATGTTGGCGAGCCCGTCGCCGACCAGCACGTCGACCGCCGAACCACCGACGAGGTTCTCGACGCCGTTGAACACGTCGCGCAGGTTGGTCGCGGCGACGCCGCCGACATAGGCCCATCTGCCCGCCAGGCTGGCGGTCACCGCCGTGGTTTCGCCGGCGTAGCTGGCGGTGTCGTTGCCGGTGCCGCCGAACAGCTGGTTGTAGCCGCCGCTCGCCACCGCGCCGCCGATCAGCACGTCGTCGCCGTTGCGGCCGAACAGGACGTCGCTGCCGGCGCCGCCGTGGAGCGTGTTGATGGTCGCGTCGCCGACCAGCAGGTCGTTGCCGGCGCCACCGCGCAGGTTCTCGATCGCGGCGAAGCTGTCGCGCAGGCCAGCGCCGATCAGGCCACCGACATAGCCGGCCGCACCCTCGATGGTGGCGTACACCCGCGAGGTCTCGGCGGCGTAGCTGGCGGTGTCGTTGCCGTTGCCGCCGAACAGCTGGTTGGCCGAGCCGAACGAGGCGCCGCAGCCGGTCAGCAAATCGTCGCCGTCCATGCCGAACAGCAAGTCGCTGCCGGCGCCGCCGGACAGGGCGTTGGCGTTGCCATCGCCGACCAGCACGTCGTTGGCCGAGCCGCTGGCGAGGTTCTCGATGCCGGCGAGATGGTCGACCAGGGTGCCCCCGACATGGCCGCCGCCGGTGCCGAGATCGGCGTACACCACGGCCGTCTCGGCGTCGTACCAGGCGGTGTCGTTGCCGCTGCCGCCGATCAGACTGTCGAGCCCGGCCCCGCCATGCAGCGTGTCGTCGCCGCCGGCGCCATCGAGCCTGTCGCCGCCCAACCCGCCATACAGGCGGTTGGCGAGGCCATCGCCGGTCACGATGTCGTCGCCGCTGCCGCCGATCAGGCCCTCGATGCCGGCGAGGCGGTCGGTGCCCTCGATGGTCAAGGTCAGCGTGCCGGCGCCATCCAGCGTCGCGACGATGGCGGCCGCGAGGCTGCCATAGTCCGCGACGTCGTTGCCGAGGCCGCCGGTCAGGCTGTCGTCGCCGCTGCCACCGCCGAGCGTGTCGTCGCCGCCGGCCCCGTCGAGCGTGTCGCTGTCGCCCTCGCCCCGGAGCGTGTCGGCGGCACCCTCGCCGGTGATGGTGTCGTTGCCGGCGCCGCCGTCGACCGCGTAGGCCGGCGTGCCCCGCGCGTGGCCGAAGATCACGTAGCTGGAGCCACTGCTGGTGCCATGCGGATCGGCCAGGTAGGCGCCGACGATCAGGTCGTCGAAACCATCGGCATTGACGTCGCCCGCCGCCGACACCGACTGGCCGCTGAAGTCGTTGGCGGCGGCGCCGTCGAGACGGAAGCCCGTGCTGCCGTCGAGGCTGGCCAGGCTGGTGGTCGCCGCCCAACCCGAGGCCTTGCCGAACACCACGTAGGTCGAGCCGCTGTTGTTCAAGCCGTTGGGATCGGCGAGGTGGCTGCCGACGATCAGGTCGTCGAAGCCATCGGCATCGACATCGCCGGCCGCCGACACCGAGGAGCCGCTGTTGTCGGCCGCGCCCTCGCCGTCGAGGCGGAACCCCGTGGTGCCGTCGAGGCTCGCCAGGTTGTTGGTGGCGGCCCAGCCGGATGCCTTGCCGAACACCACGTAGCTCGACCCGCTGCTGCTGCCGTTGGGACTCGCGCTGTTGGCGCCGACGATCAGGTCGGCGAAGCCGTCGACGTTGACGTCGCCCGCGTCCGACACCGAATGGCCGCTACCGTGGTTCGCCGCCACGCCGTCGAGGCGGAACTCCGTGGTGCCGTCGAGGCTGGACAGCGCGACGGTGGCGGTCCAGCCGGACGCCTTGCCGAACACCACGTAGCTGGCGCCGCTCTGGGCGCCGTTGGGATCGGCGGTGACGGCGCCGACGATCAGGTCGGCGAAGCCATCGTCGTTGACGTCGCCCGCGCCGGACACCGAATTGCCGCTGCCGTCGAACGCCGCGGCGCCGTCGAGGCGGAAGCCGGTGGTACCGTCCAGACTCGACAGAATGGTGGTGGCGGCCCAGCCCGTGGCCTTGCCGAACACCACGTAGGTCGCGCCGTTGTCGCCGCCGTTGGAATCGACGCCGGGGGCGCCGATGATCAGGTCGTCGAAGCCGTCGTGGTTGACGTCGCCCGCCGAAGCCACCGAGTAGCCGCTCTCGTCGTCGTCGGCCACGCCCTCGAGGCGGAACCCCGTCGTGCCATCGAGGCTCGACAGGTCGATGGTGGCGGCGAAGCCGGATGCCTTGCCGAACACCACGTAGGTGGCGCCGCTGTTGGTGGGGTTGCGATCGGCGAGATTGGCGCAGACGGCGAAGTCGCCGAAGCCATCGGCGTTGCAGTCGCCGACGTCCAACACCGCCCAGCCGCTCAGGATTTCCGCCACCAGGCCGTCGAGGCGAAAGCCCGTCGTGCCGTCGAGGTCCGAACAGTCCGCGGCTGAGTCCCAGGACGGGGCCGTCGAGGTCGGCGCGAAGTAGTCGTCGCCGTCGGGGAGCTCGATCCGCTCGGCCATCACCAAGTCGGCATCACCCTCACTGTAGAAGTCCACATAGATGAGTACGTCGTCGCCGTCGCCGCCGAACACGGTGGTGTTCCGCGAGGTGACGTAGATCGTGTCGTTGCCGGGGCCGCCGTAGATCGTGCCGCCGTTGCCGCCGTAGATCGTGTCGCCGCCGCCCCCCCCGACCAGGACGTCGTTGCAGTCGCCCCCGACCAGGACGTCGTCGCCGTCGTCGCCGATGAAAATGGTCATGGCCGTATCCTCGCGCCCGCGACGATCCAGCCCGATGCAACGGCGTTGCGAGGATCCGTCGCGCCCGATCCCCAGCGCCCGCAACACTCCTACCCGACGTCACCCTAGGCGCCGGTTGGCGGGGTTGCAACGCAACCCTCGCGCAACCCTCGCGGCGATCGGGCGAAAGTGATCGCGGGTATCGAAGCGGTATCCGGATCGGGCCGGACCTCGCCGATGTCGCACCGGCGCGGCCGACGCGGCCGTCGGCACCGCCCACCCCCGCGACGGCGTGCCGGGTGACCGCCGCCGCCGGGGCGCGTATAGGGTGGCCGATGAGTTCGACTGAATCCGACTTAGCGCCCGCGCAGGCCCCCTCGACCGCGCCGCTGGCGACCCGCCAGGCCGCGCTTGCCGTGCTCGACCGCGTGCTGCGCGGCGGCCAGCGGCTCGACGACACCCTCGTGCGCCACGAGGAGTTCCTCGCGCTGGAGCCGCGCGATCGCGCCTTCGTGCGCATGTTGCTCGCCACCACCTTGCGCCGGCTGGGCGAGATCGACGCCATCCTCGACCGCTTCGTGACCACGCCGCTGCCGCCGCGCGCCCATCTGGTGCGCGACCTGTTGCGGCTGGGTGCGGCGCAACTGCTGTTCCTCGGCACGCCCGCGCACGCCGCCGTCGACACCGCCGTGTCGATCGCCGCCAAACTGGAAATGGGCGCCTACAAGCGGCTGACCAACGCGGTGTTGCGGGCCTTGTCGCGCGAGGAGGGTGCCGTCACCGGCGAGCTGACGCATCTCAACACGCCGCGCTGGCTGTGGGAGACGTGGGCGTGGGCCTACGGCGAGGAGACGGCCCGGCGCATCGCGACGGCCCATCTCGAAGAGGCGCCGCTCGATCTCTCGGTGAAAGCCGATGCCGCCGGCTGGGCGACCAGACTCGAAGGCTCGGTGCTGGCCAACGGCACCATCCGGCGCGTTTCGGGGGGCCGGGTCGAGGATCTGCCGGGCTACGCCGAAGGCGCCTGGTGGGTACAGGACGTCGCGGCGTCCTTGCCGGCCCGCCTGCTGGGCAACATCGCGGGCAAGCATGTCGTGGATCTGTGCGCCGCACCGGGCGGCAAGACCTTGCAGTTGCTGGCCGCGGGCGCGCGCGTGACGGCGGTCGATCTGTCGGCCAAGCGCATGGCGCGGGTCGCCGACAATCTGAAACGCACCGGCTTCGAGGCCGAGCTGGTGACCACCGACGCCTCGACGTGGCGCCCCGACACGCCGCCCGACGCCATCCTGCTCGACGCGCCGTGTAGCGCGACGGGTACGTTGCGCCGCCACCCCGACATCGCCTGGCTGAAGGGGCTCGACGACGTTGGTCGTCTCGCCAACGCGCAGGCCCGCCTGCTGCAGGCCGCCATCGAGATGGCGCCGCCGGGCGGCACCATCGTCTACGCGGTGTGTTCGCTACAGCCCGAGGAGGGCGACATGCAGGTCGAGGCGGCGCTCCAGCGCGGCGACGTCGAGCGGGTGCCGGTGTCGCCCGCCGATCTCGCCGCCGGCGATCTCCGGCGTGGCGCGGCCGGGTGGACCTCGATGATCACGCGGGCCGGCGATCTGCGGACCTTGCCCTTTCTACTGGGCCCGATCGGTGGCATGGACGGCTTCTACGCGGCGCGCCTGCGGAAGCGGCGATGAAACGTCGACGAATCGTTTATTTTCAGTGCAGTGAAGAATCTTTTGACTCTGCTGCATTAATTACGTAATCTCCGGTTCATAGAGAACGACAGCGCGGCATTTTTCTTCGCCGCGCGGGCCACACGCAAGACCACGGAGTTTACGCCTGCCCGGCCGGCGATTTGACGGACGGGATTTATTGTCACCAAAGCCAGAGGATCAATTTATTCTTCGTCTCCCGACGCGGCTTTTTGATCGCCACGTCAATCGTTTCCCGAGATCGCACGTCCGACCGTCGCGGCGCCTACCCAGCGCCGGCCGTTATCGACGGGTCGCAAGCTGACTCTGGTATCGCCGGGCACCCAACTCTCTCTCCCCGGTGGGCGGACACGCGCGCGATGATGGACGGACGTGCGACAGGGAACCGCCCGGTTCACCCGGCGCCGATCGGATCGGCGCCGCGCCAACCGGACGGGCATCGATCGCCCGGCCCCTTGTTTCACGCGCGACCGATCGCCGATCGCGCAACGAAGGATCGTTGTTTTCCGGCGCGGCCGTCGACCGCCGCGCCATCGGTTTCACGAGATCGCGCGTCCGACCGTCGCGGCGCCTGCCCAGCGCCGGCCGTTGTCGACGGGTCGCGTGCCACGCGAGGATCGCCGGGCGCTCTCTCCCCCGGTGGCGGACGCGGCGTGCGGCGATGGACGGACGCGCGACAGACCCCGCCGGCCAGGCCGCCTTGACGCGCCCGCCGGATCACGGATCCCCGCCACGATACGGGGGGCGAAGCCATCGAGCGTTCAACGCGCGGGGTGGTGAAGCCAGAAACGGGAGGCTTCGGCCTCCCGTTTTCGCGTCCGCGCCACGCGACGGCGGAAGCGGGCCGCCCGCGGCGGCGGCGACTGTTTTCCCTCCGCGGCCGCTGTGTTACGACACGCGCCCGCCGCGCTTTCCGCGTGGCGCCCAGGAGCCGGCCATGGCCAACCCATCGGCGTCGCGCACCGCCACGGTGACGCGCACGACCAAGGAAACCGCGATCGAGGCGACCGTGAGCCTCGACGGGACAGGTGCGTCCGACGTCGAGACCGGCATCGGCTTCCTCGATCACATGCTCGATCAACTCGCCCGCCATGGCCTGTTCGACATCCGCGTGCGGGCCAAGGGTGACCTGCACATCGACTATCACCACACGACGGAAGACGTCGGCATCGTGCTGGGCGAGTGCTTCTCGAAGGCGCTGGGCGAGCGCAAGGGCATCCGCCGCTACGGTGCCGCGACGATCCCGATGGACGAGACCCTGACCGAGGTGGCGCTCGACGCCTCGAACCGCCCCTACCTGATCTGGAAGGTCGCCTTCACGCGCCCCAAGCTCGGCGAGATGGACACCGAGCTGTTCAAGGAATGGTTCCAGGCCTTCGCGCAGAACGCCGGCCTGACGCTGCACGTGTGGAACCACTATGGCGAGAACAACCACCATATCGTCGAGAGTTCGTTCAAGGCGCTCGCCCGCGCCCTGCGCCAGGCCTGCGAGATCGATCCCCGCGCCGCCACCGTGGTGCCCAGCACCAAGGGCTCGTTGTAGGATGGGTATGGAGATTTCATGCCTTCCCCCGCTGGCGGGGGAAGGTGCCCGAAGGGCGGAAGGGGGTGGCTCGCTGTCGAGTGCGCTGCTCGCGATACGCGCCAACGTCCGCGTTGCATTCCCTTGCGACAGCAAATTCTTCGCGCTCGCGATGTTACCCGGGCATCGACAACCACCCCCATCCGCCCCTTCGGGGCACCTTCCCCCGCCTCAGGGCCGCAAGCGGCCCGGGGGGGAAGGCATGAGCGTTCGTCGCCGCCCGGCGTCGCCATCCACCCTCGTGGCCGGCGGCTGACATGGCCCTCGTTACCATCGTCGACTACGGCTCGGGCAACCTGCGCTCGGCCGCCAAGGCTTTCGAGCGGGCCGCCCGCGAGGCCGGTCTGAACGACACCGTCGAGGTCACCGGCGATCCCCGCCGCGTCGCGGTCGCCGACCGCATCGTGCTGCCCGGCGTCGGTGCTTTCGCCGATTGCCGGGCCGGCCTCTACGGCGTGCCCGGCATGGTCGACACGCTGAACGAGGCGGTGATCGGTCGCGGCCGGCCGTTTCTCGGCATTTGCGTGGGCATGCAGCTGATGGCCACCCGTGGCGTCGAGTACGGCAGCCATCCCGGCCTCGACTGGATCGGCGGCGACGTGGTGCGCCTGGCACCAGCCGACCGGGCGCTCAAGATCCCGCACATGGGCTGGAACGAACTGGCCGATCTGGCGCCGCATCCGCTGCTGGCCGGCATCGCCGTCGGCGACCACGCCTATTTCGTGCATTCCTACCAACTGGTGGCGGCCGATCCCGCCCACGTGCTGGCACGCGCGATCTATGGCGGCCCGCTCACCGCCATGGTCGGTCGCGACAACATGGCGGGCACCCAGTTCCACCCCGAGAAAAGCCAGCGCACCGGGCTGACGCTGATCGGCAATTTCCTGCGCTGGAAACCGTAGGGGCGCGGCCGAACGCCGGAGCGGTTTCCGGCTCGGTGGAACCCCGGCCCGGTCGCCGCGTCAGGGCTCGTCTGCGCTGAAGGCCGGTGGTTCGTCCGCGCTCTCGCAGGCGGGCAGGCGGGCGGGGTCCGGATTCTCGATGAAGGCGGCGACCATCTCCATGGCGCACGCGTCCTTCGAGGTGACGGAGTGGCCGGCGGCGCGGAAAACCACGTGGCGGGAGACCGCCAGATGGCCGCGCTGCTCCTCGGCCCAGCCGGTCGGCGTCAGCCAGTCGAAGGGACTGCTCAGCAACAGCGTCGGCACGCGCGAGACCGCCGGCAGGCGTTCCTGCGGCGGCGCCGGTGCCACCCGCCACAGCGGGCACAGCTCGGCGCCGGCGTTGAGGCGGGCGACGGCACCCAGCGGCCCGGCGGCGGCCAGCGCCCGGCTTCGCGCCGCCTGGTCGGTCGGCAGCGACGTCTCGCGGCACTCGATGCTGTTGTAGAGCCCGTCCACGTCGTCGCGCCGGATGTCGATCAGGCCACCCTGGCGTTCCTCGATCTTTTCGGCGTAGCTCCGCAAGGGACCGAAATCGCCGGCCTCGGCGCGCGCGATCAGGGTTGGCGCGTAGCCAACGTCCTCGCCACCGGCCGCGAGCATCGACAGCACGACATACAGCGCCTTGGCGCCGTCCACGCGTGCGCGTCGGCGGCCATCGGCGAGGTCGAGGCGAAGCATGCGGGGCCGGGCGTCGAGGCGGGCGACCAGCCGCTCCAGGCGTGCCCGCAGATCGGGATATTCGGTGCCGCACCAGGTGTCCGCGGCGCAATCGGCGAACAGCCGCTCGAACACCGTCAGCGCCGTCAGCGGCTCGACCTCGTCGGCCCGGACATGCGGCGGGTAGACCGAATCGAGCACCGCGGCGCGCACCAGGGCAGGGTGCCGGCGCATGATCTCCAGCCCCCAGCGAGTGCCGTAGCTGATGCCGTAGAGGTTGATCCGCGCGACGCCCAGCACGCGGGCGAGATCGGCGACGTCGTCCGCGAGGGCCGGCGTGCGGTACTGCGAGGGATCGATGCCGCGCCGCTCCAGATCGGCCCGGCAGTCGCGCATCGCGGCGGCCTCGCGGGCGCGGGCCTCCTCGCGCGGTGAGGTCTTGCGACGGAAATCGCGCGCACTCCAAAGACCCTCGCAACCAAGCTCCGGCAACGACAGTTCGGCACCACGCTGCCCCACGATGACGAGATCGCGCCGCCGCCGCAGCGCCTCCGTCGTGCTCCACCAGTCGCCTTCGACCAGCGGATCGGCGTCGGCCTCGTCGGGCACCAGCGGCGACTCGCCGGGGCCGCCGGCGAGATAGATCGTCGAGTCGGCCAGCGTCGCCTCGCCCCTCGCCTTCAGGATCGCGACCGGCAGGTTGACGGTGGCGCCATCGGGCCGGTCGCGGTTTTCCGCCACCACCAGCCGGTGGCACGTCGCCCGCTCGCCCTCGGGCGGCGTGAAGGGACAGTCCCACGGTTCGAGCCGCGGCAGGGTCTGCGCGGCGGCGCCGGTGGCCAACGCCGAGCCCAGCAGGAGCATCGACAAGGTAGCGCGGAAGAACACCATCGGATCTCGCGGTCGTTCGGGCCGGTGCGGCCGCGATCATGTGCCATCGCCGTGTGGCGGGCAAATGGCGGCGGGGTGCGGGCGACGCGTCGGGGCGGCCGATCCGGGGAAGTCGTCGGCAAGGGCGCGATGCCTGGTCGGGTCGAAGTCACCGACGCGCCGACGTCCCGCGAGCGTCGGGAAACGACACTCCGCGTCCCTGTTTTCTCCCTCCGCCGCAAGCCAGCGCATTCACACATCGCGATGCGGGACGCAGACACAACGGCAGTGTCGTCCCGAGCGGAGCGAGGGACCTTTGCGCGGCGTCCACCACGTGGAATGGCCCCGGAAGCCAAGAGGCAAGGTCCCTCGACAAGCTCGGGATGACACCGGATTCATGCGCACGAAAAAGCGGCGACTATTGAAGCCGCTGGTTCTATCCCCACGGCCCGCGCCGGCCCGTGGCGCGCGTCACGTAACTCCCCGCCTGCATGGCGCCCGCCATCGCCTCCAGCCGCGCGATGCGTTCCTCCATGACGGGGTGGGTGCGGAACAGGCCCGCCAGGCCGCCGCCCGACAGCGGGTTGGCGATGTACATGTGGGCGGTCGCGGGATTGTGCTCGGCCGGATAGTTGGGCACGCCACCGCGCGCGATGCCCTCGATCTTCGCCAGCGCCGAGGCAAGCCACAGCGGGTCGCCGCAGATCTCGGCCCCGCCGCGGTCGGCCTCGAACTCGCGGCTGCGGCTGATCGCCATCTGGATCAGGGTGGCGCCGAGCGGGGCCAGGATCATCATCGCCATGGCGGCGATCGGGTTGGGCCTGTTCTCGCCGTCGTGGCGGCCGAACATCGAGGAGAACATCAGCAGGTTGCCCAGCATGCCGATGGCGCCCGAAATGGTCGCGGCGATCGACATGGTGAGAATGTCGCGGTGCTTCACGTGCGCCAGCTCGTGCGCCATGACGCCCGCGATCTCCTCGCGGCTGAGCATGCGCAGCAAGCCCGTCGTGGCGGCGACGGCGGCGTGCGCGGGGTCGCGGCCGGTGGCGAAGGCGTTGGGCTGGTCGCTCTCGATCAGGTAGACCCGCGGCATCGGCAGGCCCGCGCGTGCCGCCAGATGGCCGACGATCTCGTACAGGTTGGGCGCCTCGGCGGCCGACACCTCGCGCGCGCCGCTCATCGACAGCACCATCCTGTCGCTGAACCAGTACGAGAAGAAATTCATGCCGACGGCCATGACGAGGGCGATGATCATGCCCTGCTGGCCGCCCAGCGCCTGGCCGACCACCATGAACAGGGCGGTCAGGGCGGCCAGCAGCAGACCGGTGCGGAAATAGCTCATTCGGCAGCCTCCACGGAGCGCGCGACGCCCCACCGTGGCGTAGATGGTCCTTCGCCGGCCGGGGTCAAGGCTTGCACGGACAGGCGCGGCGGACCATATCGGCGCCATGAGCGAACCAGACGCCCCCGCGACCCCCGAAACCGACAAGCCCGCCGCCGCGACCGACGCCACGCGCCGGGTCGAGCACGTCGTGGCCGTCAAACCAGCTCGACGTCCCGCCATCGACCCGACCAAACCGCCACCGAAGCCGCTGTCGAAAATCATCGAGATCGGCGGCCCGCCGGGTCCCGAACCGACCCGCTACGGCGACTGGCAGTTCAACGGCAAGGTCACGGATTTCTAGGAGCGGGCGGCGAGGAGCGGCCGCATGGTGGTCGAGAACCACAAGCTCCTGACCGTCGACATCGCCGATCTGGCGCGCAAGGCCGAGAAGGTCCGCGAGCGGCTGGCGACGGTCAACAAACCCTCCAGGGCGCTCTACAACCGCCTCGAAAAAATCGTCGGCACCTTCTGCCCCGGCCTCGCCAAACAACCGCTGCACATCGACCGCTTCGGCGGCGGGCATTACCACTACGGCCACACGACGCACCGCGGGCATGCGCATTGAAGGGGGGCACTCACGCTGCCGAAATTTCGACGCTAATCCGGACGATTATCGGGGGGACGAGCGAACCTGGCACTCCTACGAGGCCCGACGACGGCAAGGCCGCGGTCGACGGTGCGCCAGGCGTCGAGCATGGCGTGGCGGTCAAGCCGGCCCGCCGTTCGGCGATCGATCCGGCGAAGCCGCCGCCGTGAACCCGCGTTAGGGTCCTGGGGCTACGTCGGGATGATCCCGGGCCGGTGATCTGCATGTGCGCGAGGCGTTCGAAGGCCCGCCGTGCAACGCCGTCTCCGAGCGCATGAATCCGACTGGCGACCTTCCGCGTTTGAGCGCCGTTCGGGTTGGAGTGACAGGTCTTGGCGTCGCGCGCGTTTGGTGTTCAAGTGCGTCATGACCCGCGACAATTGGCAAGCGCAGTGACCGAGACGACGACCGTGACGGTGCTGTTCACCGACATTGTTGGGTCGACCGGCCTGCGCCAGCGGCGGGGCGAGACGGCCGCCCACGCCCTCATGATCGAGCACAACGAGATCGTCCGGCAGCAGATCGGCAAGCACGCCGGTCAGGAGGTCAAGACGGCCGGCGACAGTTTCATGGTGGCGTTCGACTCCGCGCGCAAGGCGGTCGAATGCGCCATCGGTGTCCAGCGCGCGCTTCACGACTTCAACCGCGCGCATGCGGTCCACCCCGTGAAGGTTCGCATCGGGCTGCACACCGGCGAGGCGATCCGGGTCGGAGGCGACCTTTTCGGCACGAGCGTCGATGCCGCGGCCCGCATCATGGGGAAGGCCGAGGGCGAGCAGATATTGGTCTCCGATATCCTGAAGTCCATTCTCGGTGCCGCCAGGGATATCCCGCTCAAGGAGCACAAACGCGTCCGGCTGAAGGGTTTCGCCGAAAGTTGGCGTCTGTGGGAGGTGGAATGGCGTTCCGAAATCCCGCCCCTCGCTGCCGCGCCCGCCGTCGCGGGAGAATCCGTCGATACCGGCCGAACGCCCTATGTCGGGCGGTCCGATGAGCGCGCATTGTTGCGTCAGGCGGTGAACCGCGCCGTGGCCGGTTCGGGCGGGGTCGTGCTGATCGCGGGAGAAGCCGGGCTCGGCAAGACGCGACTGGTTGACGAGATCGCAGTCGAGGCGACGGCGTCCGGCATGTTCGTGGTGCGCGGGCACTGCTACGACATGGAAGGCGCCCCGCCATACACGCCGTTCGTCGAGGCCATAGAATACGGATTGACCGTGACGGCGCCCCACGTCTTCCGGTCGGCGATGGGCGACGCGGGACCCGAGATCGCCCGGTTCGTTCCGAAAGTGCGTGCCGCTTAGGACAGTCGCCAGGATAACAGCTACGATTTATCGCTCTTGCGCGGGACGATGGCGTAGTTCCATTCCGGATGGAAGGCGTCGCCGCGAAGGTCGAGCGTCTTCATCTGGACATCGCTGACGCGGATGCCCTTCTCGTAGGTC
>CAMDVZ010000013.1 GCA_945878895.1 Caenispirillum bisanense
CCTCCCGGCCCCGCGCATTCCTTGCGGAACGACCCCAATATAGACCCCTTCGCTTACACAAGGTGCCCGAAGGGCGGATGGGGGTGGTTGTCGATACGCGGGCGACGTCGCGAGTTTGGAAAAATCGTTGCTATGCAGGCACTTCTCGCCGATGTGGGCGAGTTTCCGAGGGTGGCGTGCTTGACCACGAACCACCCCCTTCCGCCCTTCGGGCACCTTCCCCCGCCAGCGGGGGAAGGCATGAGTCATGCTCGCGCGCCGAGCAAGGCGGTGACGGAACGCGCCGCGCCGCCTCAGTGCTTGGCCGTTGCCGGCTGGGTCAGGCGATCGACGTAGGCGATGCCGAGGGCGGAGAGCACGAACAGGGTGTGGATGATCACCTGCCACTTGATGCCGGCCTCGGTGAAGGTGGCGGCCGGGGTGCCGAGGCTGCCGGCCTCGATGAAGGTGCGCAGCAGGTGGATCGAGGAGATGCCGATGATGGCCATGGCGAGCTTGATCTTGAGCACGCTGGCGTTGACGTGGCTCAGCCATTCGGGCTGGTCGGGATGCTTGTTGAGGTCCATGCGCGAGACGAAGGTCTCGTAGCCGCCGATGATGACCATGATCAGCAGGTTGGAGATCATCACCACGTCGATCAGGCCGAGCACGACCAGCATCACCTGCTGCTCGGTGAAGGACAGGCTGTGCGACACCAGGTGCCACAGCTCCTTGAGGAACAGGATCACGTAGACGACCTGGGCGACGATCAGGCCCAGATAGAGCGGCAGCTGCAGCCAGCGGGTGGCGAAAATGAACCGAGGTAGAGGACGCAACAGCGAGGCGCTGCGGATCTCGGTCGGCGTGGCGGAATCGGAAGCCATGTCGCGGTGTGTCCGTGTCGATGGAGGATGTCAGCCCGGTATCCGATGCCGGCCGCGCTGTCCAGCACGCGACCGCGACGTTTCGGTTACGCCGCGGGCCGCCGCGCCGCGAAGGCGACCAGGGTGGCGAGCGCGGCCAGCGCGCCGAACACCAGCAGCGAGCGGGTATAGTCGCCGCTGGCGTCGCGCAGGATGCCGGAGAGAACCGGCCCGACCGCCTGGGCCAGCACCTGGAGCGACAGCGCGACGCCGCGGATGGCGCCGTAGCTTTCGCGCCCGAAAAAATCCGCCCACGCCATCGGCAGCAAGGTGAGGATACCGCCGATGCCCAGCCCGAACAGGCCGGCGGCGAGCCAGACGCCCGCACCCGGCGCGACGTCGACCAGCGCGAAGCTGCCTGCCGCCAGCAGGACCGCCGACGCGACGAGCCCGTGCCGCACCGGCAGGCGGCGCGGCAGGAAGCCGATGCCGAAGCTCGCCACCGCCGACATCGCCGAGAACAGGCCGATCGCGGCCGCGGCCTGCATCGGCGCCAGGCCGCGCTCGATCAGATGCGGCGCCTGGTGCAGGCTGACGCCGGCCTGAACGGGATAGACCAGCACCGTGTAGAGCGACAGCAGCCAGAAGGCCGGCGTGCGCATGGCCTGGGCACGGCTGAAGCGGGGCTCGACGACGACGGTGCCGGCGGCCGCACCATCGACCCTCAGCCCGACATCCTCGGGCCGGCGCACCAGCAGCAGCCAGACCGGCAGGAAGCCGATCAGCAGCACCGTGGCGCCGACCGCCACCCAGCCCGCCCGCCAGTCGCCCTCGCGCATGGCGATCTGGGCGATCACCGGCAACGCCACCAGCCCCGCCATCTGCGCCAGCGTGGCGATCGAATTGGCGACCGCCCGGCGCGCCACGAACCAGGCGTTGAGCGCGCCGTAGAGTCCGAGGTCATAGGGGCCGGCCCAGACCATGCGGGCGAAACAGAACACGAGGTAGAACGCCAGCAGCGAGCCCACCAGCGACAGCGCCATCGTCGCCAGCCCGACGCCGAGCACCGCCAGGCACAGCACCAGCCGGGCGCCCCGGCGGTCGAGCACCGGCCCGATGACCGGCGAGACGATCGCCGCCAGCACGCCGCCGACCGACACCGCGCCGGCGATCTCGGTGCGCGACCAGCCGAACTCGGCGGTCATGGGCACCACGAAGATCGACAGCACCGCGACGGCCGGCCCCTGCCGCGCGAACCCCGCCAGGCAGACGCAGCCCAGCACCACCCAGCCGTAATAGAACGGCAGGCGCGGGATCAGCAGCGCGGGCAGGAAGGGTGGTTTCATGGGTATCCCGTGGGTCGCCGGCATCGCCGCACGCTAGGGTCGTTACCGGTGCGTGGCAATCGCGGCAGACGATGGAGGCGGGCGAGTCGACAACGCGCCCGGCGAGACGCTACGACTGCCGCCGGTGTCGTCCCGAAGGAGGCTCGCGATGAGAAGCTTGAGTATGGTTCTGGTCGCGGGGCTCGAGTCGGCGACCGCGCAGGCCGCGGATCCGAACGGCAAGTTCCAGATCGTCGGGGCCGGCGCGCTGTCGTGCGAGAAGTATCTCGGCGCCACCGAGCAGCAGCGCGTCTAAACCGAGACCTGGTGGGCGGGCTAAATGACGGCGATGAACCGCTCGACCGGCGACACCCACCACCTGATGGGCGATTTCGCCCCCGCGGAGGTCAACGCCATGATCCTGCGCGACTGCACCGCGCGTCCGGACCAGCCCATCGCCATCGTCGTGCACGCCGTGATGGAACAGCTCTATCCCAAACGGCGCCGCGCCGAAGTGACCGGACACGGAACCACCGCCGCGGCGGGCAGCGTTTCGGCGACGTTGTCGGGCGAGCGCGTCCGCCTGCGTCGCTGGCGCGCGGAGGACCGCGACGCCTTCGCCGCGATGAACGCCGATCCGCGCGTGATGGAATTCTTCCGGAGCACGCTCGACCGGGCCGGCAGCGACGCGATGGTGGCGCGCATCGGGACGCATTTCGCCGAACACGGTTTCGGCCTGTGGGCCATCGAGGTGCCCGGCGTGGCGCCCTTCGTCGGTTTCGCTGGCCTGACGGTCGCCCGGTTCGAGGCGCCTTTCACGCCGTGCGTGGAGATCGGCTGGCGTTTCGCCTTGGAACACTGGGGCCATGGCTACGCGACGGAGGCGGCCCGGCTGGCGCTTGGTCACGGCTTCGGCCCCCTCGGGCTGCGGGAAATCGTATCCTTCACGTCCACGACCAACCACCGCTCGCGCGCCGTCATGGAACGCCTCGGGATGCGTCGCGACACCGCCGACGATTTCGATCATCCCAACCTGCCGGAAGGCCATCCGCTGCGGCGGCATGTGCTCTATCGGCTGGGATCGGCTTCGTACCGGACGGAATAGATCGAGCGAAGGCTACGGCGCGGCGCGCCAGAACGGCTTTCGCTCGCGTATGCGGTCGAGCAGCGACCAGTCGCCCTGTTCCAAGTCGTGACCTTTCGGAAACGGCGGTCGCGGTTCCTGGTTCAGCGAGCGCATGACCCGGTCGTCGCGGTAGTAGCAGAGCAGCACCACCCGGTTGAGCGCGGCGAGCGGAGCGCCGCCCGCCGCCTTGAAGTCGGCGGCCACCGGCGCGCAGCGATCCGGCGCGAGATCGGCGAAGCGGCCACCCGAGAGGGTCGCGAGCTGGGCCAGCGCCTTGCGCACGTCGGCGAAGTCGCGCTCCAGGCTGGCGAGGATGTCGGCGAAGATCGTCGCCTCGTCGGCGCCGGGCACGCCGTGGCGGGCGCTGGCGGGAATCATCAGCGCGGCGAGGCAGCGCAGATCGGCGGCTTCGCCTGATGTCAGTGTTTGGTCGGGCATGGCGGCCTCAATCGAACAGCGTGGCGGCGGACAGGCGTTGCTTGATCTGGTCGGCGACGTACATCGCCAGGGCCTGGATGGTCGAGGTCGGATTGACGCCGCCCGACGTGACCCAGATGCTGCCATCGACGATGAACAGGTTCTTCACGTCGTGGCTGCGGCCCCAGCCATTGACGACCGAGCGTTGCGGATCGTTGCCCATGCGGGCAGTGCCGAGCAGGTGCCAGCCGCCGTTGAGGATCGGGCTTTCGACGCCGATGTCGGTGGCGCCGGCTGTTTCGAGGATCCGTTTCGCGTTGGCGATGCCGTGATCCATCATCTTCAGGCTGTTGGCCGAGAGCGTGTAGTCGATTTTCGGCGCCGGAATGCCATGGCTGTCCTTGAGATCGGGATCGAGGGTGACGCGGTTGTGCTCCTCGGGCAGATCCTCGCAGATCGCCGACAGGCCGATGCGGTGGTTGAGCAGGCGGCGGTAGACATCGTGGTGATCCGCACCCCACGGCAGGCGGCCGGCCGCGGTGCTGTTGATGGCCTCCATGATCGAACCGTAGCCACGGCCGAACTGGAACGTGTAGCCGCGCGCGAAATCGCGGGCCGTGTCGGTTTCGTAGAACTCCTGGCTCCACAGGCAGAGCGGCGGACCGTGGTTGCCGTCGAGCGGCTGGTCGACGTAACCGTAGACGTGGGCGTAGGGGTGGAACATCAGGTTCTTGCCGACG
This sequence comes from Caenispirillum bisanense, assembly GCA_945878895.1. Classification (GTDB taxonomy): domain Bacteria; phylum Pseudomonadota; class Alphaproteobacteria; order Reyranellales; family Reyranellaceae; genus CAMDVZ01. Next base: position 4,451 of record CAMDVZ010000013.1, read on the forward strand.
AGGCCGCTCGAATTAGCGAGACCGTCGGGCGAGCGCGCCGAGGCGGAGTTCAGCAACAGGCGCGGCGTGCCCACCCCGTTGCAGGCAACGATCACCATCTCGGCGGCCTGGAATTGCTCGCGGCCCTCGGCATCGTAGTAGATCGCGCCTGAGGCCATGCCGTGTTCGTTGGTCGTGATCTCGCGTACCCGGCAGCGGGTGCGCAGCTCGACGCCGGCGCGGATGGCGTGCGGCCAGTAGGTGATGTCGGTGCTGGCCTTGGCACCCTGGGCGCAACCCGGCGTGCAATGGCCGAGATTGATGCAGCGGCCGCGCCCTTCGTAGTCCGTGGTGGCGATGGTGCTGTCGGAGGGCCACCAGTGCCAGCCGAGCCGGTTCATCGCCGCGCCGAAGCGTGCACCTGATTTGCCCAGCGGCAACGGCGGCATCGGCGGGTGATGCAACGGATAGGCGGGATCGCCCGCCAGCCCCGAGACGCCCATCATGCGGTCGTTCTCGGCGAAGAATGGCTCCAGGGTGGCGTAGTCGACTGGCCAGTCCTCACCGACACCATCGAGCGTGCGGGTGCGGAAGTCGGAGGGATGCAGGCGCGGGAAGTGCGCCGTGTACATCACGGTGCCGCCGCCGACGCCGTTGAAGTTCACGACCTTGATCGGCGAGTTCGAATCGTTGATCGGATAGTCGGTCGGCCGCGCCCGGCGGTTGGGATTGATCGCGAAGTCGGCGAACAGGCGGGCCTCCCAGTCGCGTCCGTTGCTGGGATAGTCGGTCGGCTTTACCCAGTCGCCCTGCTCAAGGCAGAGGATGCGCATTTTCGTCTCGGCCAGACTCCAGGCGACGGCCGCGCCCGACGCTCCCGAGCCGATGATGAGAACGTCGACGGGTTCGTTCATGTCGGTGCTCCGGAAGTGATCGGAATTCTCGTGGTTGGTGGTTGGCGCACGGCCGGATTTCCGACAACCGTGTCATCCCGAGCGCAGCGAGGGACCTTTGCGCGGTGACGCGAAATCGCTCCGGCGGTTGTGAAGGCGAAAGGTCCCTCGCTGCGCTCGGGATGACAATGGTGTCGTGTCGCCATCATGCGTCGCCGGGCGCGGCCAGGCATCGCCTCAATCCAGGAAGCCGTCGAGGAAGTCGAACACGGCGGCCTTGAACAGGGGATGGGCGATGATCGAGAAATGGTCGCAGGCCGGCACGGTGATCGCCTTGGCGCCGGGAATGACGCGCGCCAGCGCGTGGGGCGAGCCGGCCAGATCGTCGTGGCTGCCCGCCACGACCAGAACCGGGCGCGCTATGGTCGACAAGGACTGCGCGGTGAGTGCCACGCGCGGACCGCGCGAGCAGGCCGCCAGCGCCAGCCGGTCTTCCTTCTGCTCGTCGGCGAAGGCGCGGAAGCTGCGCAGCAATGGATCGGCGATGGTCGACGGATCGTCGGCCTCCATCGCCTCGGCCATGTTCGTGTTGGGCGGATCGGGCTCCAGCAATTTCCCGCCGATGCCCGCCACGATGACGTCGCCCAGCCGCTCGGGCGCCATCTGCGCGATGGTGAGCGCGATGTGGGCGCCCATCGAGAAGCCAACCAGGTTGGCCTTCTCCATGCCGGCATGGTCCATCAGCGCCAGCACGTCGCGCGCCATGGCGACGCGGTCGTAGGCGGCCGGATCGTGTGGCTTGCCGCTCTCGCCGTGGCCGCGATTATCGAGCGCCAGGCAGCGGAAATTCTTCGCGGCGAAGGCGTCGTACCAGCCCATCCGCTTCCAGTTCTCGTAGCGGTTGGCCGAGAAGCCGTGGATCATCACGACCTTGCGCTTGCCGCCGGGCAGGGTGTCGTCGTAGGCGATCGGCACGCCGGCCGAAACGAACTGGGCCATCGGTAACGTCCTCTCTCGGGCGGCCGGCTCAGCGCGCCGGTGTCGCCTTGGCCGGCATCGGCCGCTGGGTCATCGGGTAGGGCTGCCGCAACGTCTGGAACACATGCACCATCATGGCGGTGCCGACGACCGGCGCCAGCAAATTCAGGATCGGCACCGAACCCATCACCGCGATGGCGACGCCGGTGCGCCAGACCGGGCCACCATTGGCTTTGCGGATGGCGCCGGTGTCGCGCATGGTCAGGCGGCGGATGCCGACCTGCTCCTGGTACTCCCGGCCGCACAGCCAGCCATTGACGGCGTAGAGCAGCAGCAGGCTGGTCGGCGGCACCAGCAGCAGGACGAGATAGACCGGCAGCAGCAGGATGTTCACGCCGATCAGCAGCAGCAGGAACTTCACGCCCGACCAAAGCCCGACCATGAAGGGCGTGCCGGGCGCGGGTCCGAGGTGCGGATAGTGTTTCGCCTCGACGGCGTCGGCGACCTCGTCGAGGAACAGCCCGACCATTATGCCGAAGAAGGCCGGGAACAGCAGCAGCGGCAACAGGAACGCGGCCAGCCCGGCCAGCCAGTGCGCCATCGAGTTGAGCCAGCTATTGACGAAGGCGGGCGCCCAGCCGATCTCGAACAGCGGGATGCCCTTCACCGCCCAGTACAGGCCGCCCCAGAGCAGGGCGTAGAACACGATCGCCAGCAGAAGCGACTTGACGATCACCATGCGCAGCCGCGGATCACCGAGCTGCGCGAAGGCTTTCTGGAGGGCGTTGAACATGACCCGATTATAGGGCGGAGACGGCGTTCGCCCAAGGCCCGGCAGCGCGCCGCCCTCGCCAACGCGCGCTTAACCGGCGCCGCCGGCCGCGCTACACTGCGCGACGGGCCGCCCGTTCCGCACCGGCCGGAGGATTCGCCATGACACGTGCTTTCGACGTGACGCCCCTCGACGCGACGTTCGGTGCCGTGGTCACCGGACTCAGGCTGGTGGCGATCGACGACGCCACGTGGCGCGACCTGCACGCGACGTGGCTGGAGTACGCGCTGCTGGTGTTTCCCGGCCAGCATCTCAAACGCGACGAACAGATCGCCTTCGCCAAGCGGTTCGGCCCGCTCGAGTTCGACATGGCCGCGATCAGCAACGTCAGGTCGGACGGCACGTTGCGGATCGAGACCGACCAGACCGACGACGTCGTGAAGGTCCTCAAGGGCAACATGGGTTGGCACGCCGACAGCACCTACATGCCGGTGCAGGCCAAGGGGGCGGTGTTCAGCGCCGAGACGGTGCCGACATCGGGCGGCCAGACCGGCTGGGCCGACATGCGGGCGGCGTGGGACGCGCTCGACGCGCCCACCCGTGCGAAGCTGGAAGGCCTCTCGGCGCGCCATTCGCTGCACTACAGCCAGTCGAAGCTCGGCCATGTCCCAAAGAAGACCGGCGGCGACTACAGTGGCTATGGCTTCCACGACGGCCCGGTGCCGCTGCGTCCGCTGGTCAAGACGCACCCCGAAACCGGTCGAAACTCGTTGCTGATCGGCCGGCACGCGCACGCCATTCCCGGCATGGACTTCGCGGAATCGGAACGCTTCCTCGAAGGCCTGGTCGACTTTGCCTGCCGGGCACCGCGCGTCTATCACCACGACTGGGTGCCGGGCGACGCGGTGATCTGGGACAATCGCTGTCTGCTGCACCAGGCCACGCCCTTCGACATGACCCAGCCACGCGTGATGTGGCACAGCCGCATCGCGGGTGATCCGGTCAGCGAGGCGGGGCTGTCGTCGTAGCGGCGCGTGCCGCTATTGCGGCGTGATGCCGAGGCTCTTCACCAGTTCGATCCAGATCGGCCCCTCGTCGGCGATGATCTTGTGGAGGAAGTGCCGATCCTCGGCGGCGCGGTCGATACCGAAACTGTCCAGCATGGTCTGGATCTTCTCGGTCTTGCCGGCCTCGACCATGAGATCGGAGAGGCGGTCGATGATGGGCTGGGGCACACCGGTGGGCGCGAACATGCCAATCCAGCCGAGGATCTGGAATGCCTTCGACTTGACGCCCTGTTCCAGGAACGTCGCGACGTCCGGCAACTTCTTCATGCGCTTGTTCGTCGGGACCGCGATGGCGCGCCCCGTACCGGCCTGCAACAGGCGCGACGCGCTGAGGTAGCTGCCCGAGGCCGCATGGATCGTGCCGGCGGCAAGATCGGTCCACATGGCGACCTCTCCGCGGTAGTGCACGGCTTCCATCGAAAGGCCGAATTCCCTGTTCAGTTCCTGCACGGCAATATGCCCGTAGGAACCGACGCCGTAGGTTCCCATGCTGACCTTGTTGGCGCGCGCGAACTCCACGAACTCCTTGATGTTCATCGCCGGAACCGACCTAGCCACCAGCATGGGCAGCGCGCCCGCGCCCAGATAGGACACCGGAACGAAGTCCTTGTCTGGATCGTAGGGCAGCGACTTCATCGTCACCTTGTTCATGATCATGGTTGTCGAAATCGTCCACATCAGCGTGTGGCCGTCCGGCGGGGCCTGCTTGACCTCGACCGCTCCGATGGCGCCGGACGCGCCCGACTTGAAGTCGACGACGATCTGCTGGCCGAGCTTGGGTGCTATTGCTTCGGCGTAGTGTCGCGCGAAGACATCGACGATGCCGCCAGGCGGGAACGTCGCGAGGAACCGGATCGGCTTGGATGGCCAAGTCTGGGCAGCGGCAGGTACCGACACAGACAGCGTCGTCATCGCCGCTGCCGCGCCCGATAGCGTGGTCCGCCGGGTTAGTCTGGTCATCGCTTCCTCCAGCTTCTGGGAATTCTTCCTGCGCACTGAACGCCATTCGTTACGTGCGAGCAAGGCGTGCTGGCCTACGAAGCCATAGCGCCGGGGGGGGGGGGGAGGGCTGCGCCGTGGTGCCTCGACTTGGGCCGGTTCTCCGGGCAGGCTGTCCCGTCAACAATGCCAACCGGAGGAGCCGACATGGCCAGTGCCTTCCAGGTCCAGCCGATCGATGCCACGTTCGGCGCTGTCGTCACCGGCGCAAGACTGGCGACTATCGACGATGCGACGTTGCTAGATTTGCACGCGACTTGGCTTGAGTACGCCCTGCTCGTCTTTCCCGGTCAGAATCTCAGGCGCGAGGAACAGATCGCGTTCGCGAAACGTTTCGGGCCCCTCGAGATCGAGATGGCCGTTATAAGCAACGTCAAGGCCGATGGCTCGTTGCGCGTTGAAGCCGACAGCGACGACGTCGTGAAAATCCTCAAGGGCAATATGGGCTGGCATGCCGACAGTACGTACATGCCGCTCCAGGCCAAGGGCGCGGTGTTCAGCGCCGAGGTGGTGCCGCGCTCGGAAGGCCAGACTGGATGGGCGGACATGCGGGCCGCCTACGATGCTCTCGACGCTGCGACGAAGGGCAGCGTTGGCACGCTCTCGGCGTATCACTCGCTCCACTACAGCCAGTCGAAACTGGGCCATGTCGCGAAGAAGGGCAGCGAGTACCATGGTTACGGATTGCACGACGGCCCCGTGCCGCTCAGGCCACTGGTCAAGACCCACCCGGAAACCGGTCGCAAGTCGCTGCTGATCGGCCGCCACGCGCACGCGATCCCCGGCATGGAGTTCGACGACTCCGAACGCTTCCTCGAAGAGTTGACGACGTTCGCCTGCCAGGCGCCGCGCACCTACCACCACCAATGGACGCCTGGCGATACGGTGATCTGGGACAATCGTTGCCTGCTCCACAGGGCGATGCCGTGGGACATGGCGGAGGCGAGGGTGATGGTGCACAGCCGCATCGCGGGGGATCCCGTCAGCGAGGCGGCACTCGCCTGATCGGACAGGCACTGTCCTCGCGGCCTCAACCGGCCGGCGGCGGACCTTCGAGACGCAGACCCTGACGCACCGCCACGCCGACGACCGCCTCGAACGAGGGCGGCGGGAAGCCGATCTCGCGGTCCATCGAGCGGAAGAACGCCGCCGCCCCCGACTTCGCCGTGAACACCAAGAAACGCGCCGTCGGCGAGACGATGCGATAGGAATGCGGCGTGCCCGCCGGTGCCAGCGCGAAGCAGCCCGGCGTGCCGGTCAGCGTGCGGTCGCCGACACGGACCTCGACCTCGCCCTCCAGCATGAAATACGCCTCGTCCCAGGGGTGGCTGTGCGATGGCGGGCCGCTGTCGCGCGGTCCGCGCAGTTCGAATATCTCGTACTGGCCGCCGGTGTTCTCGCCGGTCGCCAGAACCCTGAGACGATCCTGCAATACCTGCAACGTCTCGCCTTCTCCGGCATCGACGGCAACGAACGAACTGGTCATGGCATCCTCGCGCGTGGTGGGTCGTGGTCCATCGACGCTTCGTGGCGACGTGGCCGCGGGGGTGCGCCCGCCTTAGCGACTGGACCGTCACGAAGCCGTGAACTAGCTTCGTGCCGCGATTCCGAAACGGTGCCGGGGAGAATCGAGATGCCGACCGTGAAAGTGACCGATCTCGCCTACGTGCGCCTGCAGGTGCCCGATCTCGACCAGATGGAGGAGTTTCTCGTCCATTTCGGGCTCAGCCGCTCGGCGCGCACCGCCGACACGCTCTACATGCGCGGCACCGACGCGCCGCATCATGTCCATATCGCGCACAAGGGACCGAACAGGTTTCTCGGCATCGGCTACCACGCCGGCACCGAGGACGATCTGAAGACGCTCGCGAAGGCACCCGGCTCGTCGGGCGTCGAGACCATCGACGAGCCCGGTGGCGGCAAGCGGGTGACCTTGCGCGAGCCCAACGGCTACGCCATCGAGGTGCTGCACGGGCAGCAAAAGCTGGCGCCGATCCCGGTCGAACGCGACGTGCCCAATTCGGGTTCCGAGCCGTTGCGTCGGGCGGGCAAGCCGATGCGCCTGCCGCCCTCGCCGGCACCGCTCAAGCGCATCGGTCACGCCGTGCTGGCGACGCCGAAGGTGGTCGAGACGGCGACATGGTTCCGCGAGACGCTGGGCATGACGCGGTCCGACGACGTCTATGCCGGCGACAAGGAGCACGTCATCGGGTCGTTCAACCGGCTCGACCGCGGCGAGGACTACGTCGATCACCACGTTCTCTTCTGCGTCCAGAACGAGCGCGCCGGTCTCAACCACGTGTCCTACGAGGTGGTCGACCTAGACTCGGTGCTGAAGGACCACGAGTATCTCAAGGGGCTGGGCAAGTACGAGCACATGTGGGGCGTCGGCCGCCATCTGCTGGGCAGCCAAGTCTACGACTACTGGTGCGATCCGTGGGGCAACGTACACGAGCGCTGGGCCGACACCGACCGGTTCAACCTCGCCAACGGCGGCAATCTGATCAGCGCCGAGGAAGGCTTCCGGTCGCAATGGGGCGAAGGCCCGCCCGAGAGGTTCCTCGGCCATGCCACCCCGTAGCCCCGCCGCGGCGAAGGCCGCCAAACCACCGGCGGTGGCCAAGGCCGTCAAGCCACCGGCGGCGGCCGTCGATCCCGCGACCGCGGTCGTGCGCCTGAAGATCACGCTCGACGAGGTGACCCCGGCCGTCGTGCGCCGCGTCGAGGTACCGCTGGCCCTGACACTCGATCGCCTGCATCTGCTCATCCAGGCCGCGATGGGATGGGACGACGACCATCTTTACGGGTTTCGCGTGAAAGTTCGCGGCGGAGCGATGTTTGGCGTCCCGGATCCCGACTGGGACGACATCGGGGACGTCGCGAAGACGACCGTGCGGACCCTGCTCGATGCGGCGAACGGCAAACGCATCGTCTATACCTACGATTTCGGCGACGATTGGCACCATGCGATCGTCGCGGGGAAGCCGACCGCGCCGAAGGCAGACATCGCCTATCCGCGACTCGTCGAGGCAGTCGGCAGGTGTCCGCCCGAGGATTGCGGAGGTCCGTGGGGCTACATGGAGATGTGCGCGGTGCTGGCCGATGCCAGCCATCCGCGCCACGGCGACATGGTCGAGTGGATGGGCGAGGATTTCGACCCGCTGACGTTCGATCCGGCGGTCCGGATCGCCGCCGTGGCGGCGCTGGCCAAAGGCTGGTCGCGCAAACGCCGGGCACCACGCTCGAAATGACGTCTCGCAGACCGGGGCCGGGGACGGCGTCCGGTCGCGACGGGACGCAGATACCGGAGAAATACAGCCATCGTGCGGCGCGGCGACGCGGCGTTCATTTCCGCGCGGACCGGACAGACCTGTCCGCGCGGACCCAACGGGAGACACTGTCATGATCCGTCGTTCCTTAGTCGCCGGCATCGCCGGCGCCGCGCTGTTGCCGGCGGCGTCCGCCGACGCGGCCGACACCGTTTCCGGCCGATACCTGGGCAATGGCAAGGAGGCGCCGCTTGCGTTCGTCAGCGCGTAGCGACGGGACAAGGTCTTCGGCCGGGACGCCATCGTCGTGGTGCTGACCGAGAAGGATCACGCGGCGGCGAAGCGCCTGGAGTCCGAAGCCGCCGGCGGCAAGTTCGGCGCGGCACTCGCGATCTCCCTGTTCACCGACAACGGCGAGGTCTTCGGTACCCAGATCACGCACCCCGGACTCAAGCGGAGTTCGGTATCGGTTTCGGGCAGCATCGCGGGCGAGGGCGTGAAGGTCGTCGGCGACCGTTTCCAGGGTCGCTTCAGGACCAAGGGGGCGGCCAAGGTTTTCGACGAGACCGTCGAACTCGACATCCAGGTGGCGGCGGACCTCCGGCCGAAGGCCGCGTAGCGCCCGCCAGACCGTCGGGGTCAGGCCTCGCCGTGGCCGGCCTCGATCATCTTCCGCTCCTTGGCGTAGCGCACCAGGGCGGCGAAGCGATAGAGGCCGTGGACGAACTTGCCGTAGGGCATGGTGAGGAACAGCGCGAACACGACGCCGAGATGGATCGCCAGCAGCGTGCCCATCGCCGGCGTCGCGCGCAGGACCAGCAGCGCCAGGCCGGTCAGGCTGGTCAGGAACAGCATGGCGAGGAACGCCGTCTCCATGCCGAAGCGTGACTCGTCGCGCAGCAGCGGATCGCGCTTCAGCTTGGCGCGCAACAGACCGACTGGTCCGACCAGCAGGCCGATGCCGCCCAGCGTACCCAGCACGACCGGCAGGTCGTACCAGGGGTAGGGCGCCTGACGGCCGAGCAGGTAGTGGTAGAGCGTCGCGACCGAGGTGGCCGCCAGGCACAGCATGAAGCCGTAGAAGGTCGCGTGGTGCCAGTGCTTGCGCGTGTCGGTCGGCTGGTCGTCGTCGTTGTGGCAGCCGACGCCGCCACCGTCGAGATAGCGCAGGCTGCCGGCGTCCTTGATCGCCTGCCACAACGAACCGGTTTCGACGCCGCGCGTGTCCGGCGCGCCGATGTCGTTCCAGAAGGCGCGCAGGCCCATCGCCAGCGCCAGGATGGCGTAGAGGAAGACGCCGCCGAACAGCGCCGCCATCGTGTTGTGTGGCATCAGCTTGTAGAACGCGGCCGGGCCGACATGGACCGCGAACAACGCCGAGCGGTCGTGGACCAGCGCGAAGCCGGCGACGAACAGCGCGACGCTGAGTGCCGCGATCAGGCTGACGACGAGGCCGTTGCGACGGAACAGGCCCGCGAAGGCGCGTGGCCACGCGTAGTCGGCGTAGGAGCCCGCCCGCACGGCGGCCAGAACGCGCGGCACGTCGACCTTGAACTCGTGCGGCGGCGTGAACTGGCAGTCGACATAGCAGGCGCCGCAGCCGTGGCAGAGATTGGCGAGATAGTTGAGGTCGCCGGCCGGAAAGGCGCGCCGCAACTCCATCGCCGGAAACACCGCGCACAGGCCTTCGCAGTAGCGGCAGGAATTGCACACCGTCATCAGCCGTTCGGCTTCGACCTGGTCGGCGGAGAGGGTCGCGAGATTCATCGGCGTGCTCGGGTCGGGGCGACGCGGGGTCGCCGGAGAAGGCGGGTCAGTTGCGGGCGTTGGCGGCGGCCGACGTGCCGGCGATCTTGCCGAACACGCTGCCGATGGTCATGCCCATGCCGGCGGCATAGCCCTGGCCCAGCACGTTGCCGGCCATGATCTCGCCGGCCGCGAACATGTTGGCCGACGATTTGCCGTCGCTCATCAGGATGCGCGAGTCCTTGTTCACCCGGGTGCCGAGATAGGTGAAGGTGATCCCCGGTCGCACGGGATAGGCATAGAACGGTGCCGTCTCGATCCGTCGCGCCCAGTGCGTCTTGGGCGGGGTCAGGCCCTCGGTGCGGCAATCGTCGAGCGCGGTGTGGTCGAACGTGCCTGGCACGACGGCAGCGTTAAAACCCTCGACGGTGGCCGCCAGCGCGTCGGGGTCGAGCGTCAGCTTCGTCGCCAGCTCGCGGATGGTCGACGCCTCGATGGCGGGATAGAGCGAGGGCATGAACATGCGCAGGGAGGGCGCATCGAACAGGATGTAGGCGATCTGGTCGGGTTGCGCCGCCACCAGGCGGCCCCAGATGGCGTAGCGTTTGGGCCAGAAATCCTCGCCCTCGTCGTGGAAGCGCCGGCCATTCCTGTTCACCACGATGCCGAACACGACGCAATCCAGCCGCGTGATGATGCCGCCGTCGAACTTCGGCGAGCGCGCGTCGATGGCGACGGCGTGGCACTGTTTGGGATCGCCGACCTGCTGGACGCCCTTGGCCAGCAGCAGCTTCAGCAGCGCGCCCTTGTTGTAGGGCGTGCCGCGGATCAGGAAATTTTCGGCCGCCTCGCCCCAGTATTCCTTCAGCCACTCGATGTTGGCCTCGAAGCCGCCGGCCGCGGCCACGAAGGTACCGGCGCGGATCTCGACCGGCTTGCCCCCGATCGCGGCCGTCGCCGACAGGAACATGCCGTCCTGGATGTCGAGGTCGGTCACCGGCGCGTCGTAGAGGATGTCGACGCCGAGCCGTTCGGCGGTTCTATAGAGAGCGTTGAGCATGGCGCGGCCGCCACCGAGAAAGAAGCTGTTGGTGCGGCCAAGGCTGAGCGTGCCGCCGAGCGAAGGCTGGAAGCGCACGCCCTGTTCGGCGATCCAGCCCAGCATCGCCCGCGACTCGCGGATCATCAGGCGCGCCAGTTCCTCGTCGGTCCGTCCTCCGGTCACGCGCCAGAGATCCTCCCAGAACTCGTCCTCGGAGTAGGGACCGCTCAGCGTCTCGGTGGCGCTGTCGTGGGTGCAGCGCATGTTGCGGGTGTGTCGGGTGTTGCCGCCGCGATAGAATCTCGGCGCGCCCTCGAGCACCAGCACCGACGCGCCGGCGCGGCGCGCGGCGATGGCGGCGCACAGCGCGGCATTGCCGCCGCCCGCCACCAGGACGTCGAATCGTTGAGTCAGATCGATCATGCCGTTTCCGTCGCTCGGTCCCCGGTGTTCGCGGCCCCTCCCATACTACGTGGGCCGATCGCACACGACCGCCTCGCGCTTCTTGTTCCTCTCCCCCGAAGCGGCAGGAGTGTCCGGGGGAAATCGTGGGCTGCCTGCAAGGTCTTGGGCAACACGGTCATCGGGTCCCGGGACGACCCGCATTCGGGTCCGGAAAGTGCAACTGCCGCAAAGACTCTTCCTTCTCCCCGCGCAGGCGGGGAGAAGGTGGCGCGCAGCGCCGGATGAGGGGCTTCGCGACCTCTCGAACGGTGTGGCGGCCGGATCGGGAACCGCGTCGTGGCGAGACCGCGAAGCCCCTCGTCCGCACTTCGGGCACCTTCTCCCCTCGTTCGAGGGGAGAAGGAAAACCTTCGAGGCACTGCGCTTTCTTGCCGTCGGAACGCGTCGTCGCCGGCCCGCGGACGACCTCCCGACGCGAAGCTCACGAGATCGTCGACGATTTCCCCCGGACGCTCCTGCCGAAGCGGGAGAGAGGGGCACGAGCAAGAAGCTTTCATGTGCGATCGCTCTCCCGCACGACGTGGGGGCCGCGAACCGGGACCAGGCCGCCGGGCAGTTCTATTTCGCGCCGATCACGGCCGTTACGTCGCACTGCACCAGCGCGTCGCCGGCACCGGTCAGGCCCTGGGTATGACGCGCCGGACGCGCCGCGGCGTCGGGGAACATCTTTACCCATTCGGCGTTGATGACGTCGCGCTTGTGCGGCTCGCGCAGCCAGAAGTTCATCTTCAGGATATCGTCGGTGGTGCCGCCGGCGGCCTCGACGAAGGAGCGCACGTGCTGGAACAGGCAGGCGAGCTGGCCCTCGACGGTCGGCGGCAGGCCTCCGGTCTTCGGATCGCGGCCACCAATGATGCTCGACATCATCAGGTTGCCCACGATGCTGGCGCCCGGGATCGGGTTGCTGTGCTTGAAGCCCTCGATTTCGATGCTGCGGCGCTTGGCCATGGTGTTCTCTCCCCTGTGAATGTCAGGCCGCGCGGGCCTTCCGGATCGCCGCCCAGACGCGCTCGCCGGTGGCCGGCATGTCGAGTTCCCTGACGCCGAGCGGCGCCAGCGCGTCCATGATGGCGTTCATGGTGACCGGCATGGCGCCGACCGTGCCCGCCTCGCCGGCACCCTTGGCGCCGAGCGGATTGAACGCGGTGGGCACCGGGTTGCTCTTGATCTCCATGTTGCTCATCGTGCTCGCCCGCGGCATGGCGTAGTCGAGGAAGCTGGCGGTCATCAGCTGGCCGGATTGGCGGTCCCACACAACCTGTTCCATCAGGATCTGGCCGACGCCCTGGGCCACGCCGCCGTGGATCTGGCCCTTGAGCCCGATCGGGTTGATGACGGTGCCGACGTCGTCGACCACGGCGTAGCGGTCGAGCTGGACGTGGCCGGTCTCGGGATCGACCTCGACCTCGCAGACATGACAACCGTTGGGGAAAGTGTCCTTGGGCGACAGATAGGTGGCGTTCTCGTACAGCCCCATCTCGCTGCCCGGCGGCAGCTTGCCGGCCTGGAAGCAGGTCATCGCCACCTGCTTCAGCGTCACCGACTTGTCGGTGCCCTTCACCTTGAACACCGCGTCGGCGAACTCGATGTCGTCGACCGAGGCCTCCAGCATGTGGGCGGCGACCTTCTTGCCCTTCTCGATCACCTTGCCGGCGGCGAGAAACAGCGCGGAGCCGCCGATCACGGTGGAACGCGAGCCCATCGTGCCCATGCCGAAGGCAACCCGGTCGGTGTCGCCGTCGATGAACTGGACCTCGTGCGGGTCGATGCCCAGGCGCTCGTGCAGGATCTGCTTGTACATCGTCTCGTGGCCCTGCCCCTGGGCCTTGGTGCCCATCAGCAGCTGGGCGGTGCCGCTGGGATTGAATCGGACCTCGGCGTATTCCGGCTGCACGGTGCCGGCCGCCTGCTCGATGGCGTTGACGATGCCGAGGCCGCGCAGCTTGCCGCGCGCCTTCGAAGCCTCGCGGCGGGCGGCGAAGCCATCGACGTCGGCCAGCTTCAGCGCCATGTCGAGATTCTGCGCGAACTCGCCGCAATCGTAGTACGGCCCGAGCGGGCTCTGGTAGGGCAGCCTCGCGGCCGGCAGCATGTTCTTGCGGCGCAATTCGAGCCGGTCGACGCCCAGTTCGCGCGCGATGTCGTCGACCAGCCGCTCGATCAGGTAGATCGCCTCGGGCCGCCCGGCGCCGCGATAGGGCGCCGTCGGGTTGGTGTTCGACAGCAGGCCGGTGATGTGGACGTAGGCGGCCGGGATGTCGTAGACGCCGACCACGGTACCGATCTGGCCGAACGGCGTCAGCAGGTTGCGATCGGAGCCGATATAGGCGCCGATATTGGCCAGCATGTTCAGGCGCAGGCCGATGAACCTGTTGTCGGCGTCGAGCGCCAGCTCGATGTCGCCGATGTTGTCGCGGCCGTGCTCGTCGGCCATCACCGCCTCGGACCGCTCGCAGGTCCATTTGACGGGACGCAGCAGCTTGCGCGCCGCCCAGACCGTCAGGCGATGCTCGACATATTGCCAGCCCTTGGTGCCGAAGCCACCGCCGACGTCGCCGCCGATTACCCGCATCTTGCTCTCGGGCACCCGGAAGATCGACTGCGCCAGCATCTGCCGCACGCGGTGCGGATACTGCACGTCGGCGTAGAGCGTCATGCGGTCCTCGCCGGGATCGTAGACGCCGAGCGTGCCGCGCGGCTCCATGTACTGGGCGTGCACGCGGGTGACGACGTAGCGGCGGCGGATGATTTTCGCGGCCTTCGCGAAGGCGGCTTCCGTGGCGGCCTTGTTGCCGCGCTCCATGACGTGGGAGATGTTGTCGGGGCACTCGTCGTAGACCGGCGCGGCACCGGGCTGGGTCGCCTCGTCGGTTGCCGTCACCGAGCGCAGCGGCTCGTAGTCAACCTCGATGGCGTCGGCGGCATCCTTGGCCCGGGCCAGCGTGTCGGCGACCACCATCGCCACCGGATCGCCGACATAGCGCACCCGATCGACGCACAATGCCGGCCGCGGCGGCGCGAACATCGGCGACCCGTCGGGCCGCTTGCGCGGCATGTTCACCTTGGGCATGCCGAGCCCGTCGGCGACATAGTCGGCGCCGGTGTAGACCGCCACGACGCCCGGCAGCGCTTTCGCCGCCACCGTGTCGACGGAACGGATTTTCGCGTGCGCGTGCGGCGAGCGCAGGAACACCGCGTAGGCCTGGCCCGGCAGATTGACGTCGTGGATGAAGCGGCCCTGGCCGCGCAACAGACGCGGATCCTCGAACCGCAGGACGGGTTGCCCGATTCCGTACTTGCCCATGTGTCTCAGTCTCCGGTCACGCTTCGGCGCGCGGCAAGCCGCGATCAGATGCTGGTTCTCTATGCTATGGCCGCACGGCGTGGGCCAGCGGCTTCCATTTCGCCATGTCCGCCACGACGCGGTCGCGGAACGCCGCGGGTCCGTCGGCGTTCACGTCGTTGCCGAGATCCTCGAGCTTGGCCTTGACCTCCGGTCGCTCCGACGCCTGCCGGATCGCCGCCGCCAGCCGGTCGACGATCGGTTGCGGCATGCCCGCGGGGGCCGCGAACCCCAGCCACGACACGACGTCGAAATCGGGCACGGTCTCGGAAATCGCCGGCACGTCTGGAAAGCCGGTCCAGCGGTTCTTCGAGGTCACGGCCAGCACCCGCAGCTTGCCGGCGCGGGTGTGCGGGCGGGCGTTGGTGAAGGTGACGACGTGCATGTCGAGCCGGCCTTCGAGAAGATCGCCCAGCGGCTGGCCCATGCCGCCGCGATAGGGAACGTGGACGACGTCGATCTTGAGTTGGGTTTTCAGGAGTTCCATCGCCATGTGCAACGTGGAGCCGATGCCCGAGGACCCGTAGGTCAGCTTGCCCGGCGTGCGGCGGGCTTCGTCGACATAGTCCTTGAGCGTGGCGAAGCGCGAGGTCGCCGCCACCGCCAGCGTGAAGGGAAAGCGCGTGACGATGCTGACGAAACCGAAATCGCGCATCAGATCGTAGGACAGGCTGGTATCGGTCGCCGACACCACGGCCTGGCCGCCGGTCATCATGTAGAGGGTGTAGCCGTCCGCGGGCAGGCGCGCGACCTGCGTCGCGGCCAGACGCTCGGCCGCGCCGGGCCTTGGGTCGATGAGTATCTGCACGCCGAGAATTTCCGACATCGCCGGCGCCAGATGGCGCGCGATCGTGTCGGGATTGGAACCGGCCTCGTAGCCATGCACGACGCGGATCTGTTGGGACGGCCAGGGCGTTTGCGCCCACGCCCCCGGTATGACCAGGGCCGGCGCGGCGGCGATGATCGCGGAACGGCGCGTGAGGGTGTGTCGCATCGTTGGCTTCTTCCTTGCATTCAGCCCAGCGGACCCTGGAACGTCTGGTCCGCGTAGGTGTCCGACAGCGGTTCCAGTTCGGCCGGCCACGGCGTCGCGATCTTCCGGCGCGATGCCTGCGGCCGCGGCTGGCCGTCCCAGCCGACCCGCTCCATGTAGCAGTAGAGCATGAGACAATGGCCGGCGGGATCGAGAACATGGGCGGCATAGTCGACGCCTGGATACAGTTCGGCCGGCATCGCTTCCGTGAATCGCGCGCCGCGCGCTTTCAGCCACGCCACCGCGTCGCGCAGCTGTTGGTAGCTGCCGACCTGCATGCCCATCGAGGCGACGCTGGTGTCGGGGTTGAGCCCGAGCTCGCCGCGCAGTGCCTTGGGGAACAGCGACAGGCTGTGGTGTTCGGCGCCCGCCCGCAGGAAGACGCAGCGATGGCCACGCCAGGTCACGGTCTCGGTGAGGGTGAAGCCCATGGTGCGGGTGTAGAAGGCATCGGCGGCATCGACGTCGGCGACGAACAGGCTCATCGGGCCAATATTGGTGATCTTGAACGGCCGCTTGAGGCGCACGCCTTCCACGACGTGATCCTCGGTGCCGATGTCGCGGACTTCGGAGCCCGACAGCACGTCGATGCCTTTCGCCGTGGCTTCGGCGACCTCGTCGGCTTCCGACATCTGCGGCAGCGGCGGCGCCTCGCGGAAGGCGCGATAGTACAGCGCCTCGGGCTTGCTGCGGGCGTCCCAGCCGATCTGCTCCATGCCGTAGTAGATCTCGACGGTGTGGCCGTCGGGATCGCGCACGTAGGTGTGCCAGTTGCTGCCGGGCATGTCTCGGCCGACGCGGCGGATCTCGACGCCGCCGTCGCGGAAATAGTCGGCGGCGGCGAACACCTCGTCCATCGAACCGACCTGCCAGGTGATCTGGTTGACGGTGACGTCTTTCGAGACGGCGTCGTCGCCGAAGATGGCACCCAGCGTCTTGTGCGCCAGCAGGAAGGCGTGGTGATCGCTGCCGTGGGTCATGAAAACGATGCGCGGATCGGCGAGCTTTCGCGCCGTCTCCTCGCGGCCGGGAATCTTCGAGAGATCGCGTTCGTCGGTGATCCGGAAGCCCAGCAGCCGCCCGTAGAAGTCGATGCCGGCCGGCACGTCCTCGACGTTGAAGCCGAAATGACCCAGGCGCCGGATCTTGAACGGGCGCGGATAGCGCACGCCGCCCACCGAATAAATCTTCGTGCCGTTCTCGAGCTTCGCGTTGCCGTCCATGGTCGTCGTCCTTCTTCAGAGTCCGAGATAGGCTTCGCGGATGTGGGGCTGGCCCATCAGCGTGGCCGGATCGCCCGACGCCACGGTGCGGCCGTGTTCGAGCACGTAGGCGCGGTCGGCGATCTCCAGCGCCTTGTGGACGTTCTGCTCCACCAGCAGCACCGCCACGCCCTCGTCGCGGATGGCGCGGATGATCGCGAACATGTCGTCGACGATCGAGGGCGCGAGGCCAAGCGACGGTTCGTCCAGCAGCACGATGCGCGGGCGCGCCATCAGGGCGCGGCCCAGCGCCACCATCTGCTGCTGGCCGCCCGACAACAACCCCGCCAGTTGGGTCCGTTTCTCGCGCAGGATCGGAAACAGCGTGTAGACGCGCTCCAGCGAGACGTCGCGATGGGCGCGCGCCTTGGCGACGTAGCAGCCGATCTCCAGATTCTCCTCGACCGACATGCGCGTGAACAGGCGCCTGCCCTCCGGCACCAGCGCGATGCCCCGGCCGCAAACGGCGTGCGCGGCGACGCCGGCCATGTCCTCGCCGGCGAAATGCAAGGTACCGGACCGCCAGCGCATCATGCCGGCGATGGCGTTGATCAGGGTCGTCTTGCCCGCACCGTTGGGGCCGATCACCGACACGATCTCGCCCTCGTCGACCTCCAGCGAGGCGTCCCAGACGGCCGGCGCGTCGCCATAGGCGACACTGAGGGCGCGCGCCTCAAGCAGCATGGTCTTTGCCCAGATAGACGGAGACCACGCGCGGATCGCGCATGATCTCGCGCGGCGCCCCCAGCGCCAGCAAGGTGCCCTCGTTGAGCACCGCGACGCGGTCGGACAGTTCCACGACGGCGCGCATCAGGTGCTCGACGAACACGATCGTGGTGCCTTCGGCGCGGATGCCGCGGATCAGCTCGATGGCGCGATCGATCTCCGAGGGATTGAGGCCCGACAGCACCTCGTCGAGCAGCAGCAGTTTCGGTTTGGCCGCGAGCGCGCGGGCGAATTCGAGAAACTTGCGTTCGTGCAGGTTCAGCTCCGCGGGCAGCGCGGCGGCCTTTCCACCGAGACCGGCGAAGCTCAGCCAGCAACCGGCGTCGGCGCGCGCGGCGGCGATGCTGGTCGCGGCGCCGCCGAACACCGCGCTCAGCGCCACGTTGTCGAGGGCGCTGAGATGCGCGAAGGGCCGCGGGATCTGGTAGGTGCGCGCCACGCCCAGCCGCGCGATGCGATGCGCCGGCAGCGCGCCGATGGCCGCGTCGCCCAGCGCGATCGTGCCGCTGGTCAGCGGGAAGTGGCCGGTGATCATGTTGATCAGGGTGGTCTTGCCCGAGCCGTTCGGGCCGACGAGGCCGAGTATCTCGCCCTTGCGCACGTCGAGCGTGACGCCGCGCAAGGCCTGGAGGCCGCCAAACGACTTGGCGACGTCGCGGATCGTCAACGCCACGGGCGCGTTTTCGTCGGGTGCCGCCATGCGCGGCACCGGCGGGACGGCGGCCACGACGACCGGTGCCGTCGATATCGCGCCGCGGCGGCGCTTCAGCCATGCCTGGACGGCCGGCACGACGCCGTCGGGCAGCACCAGGATCGCCACGATCAGCACGAAGGCGACGATGGCGCGACCGATCATCGCCATGTCGCCGCCGGTGAAGGCGTAGAGCGAGGTTCCGATGGCGATGGCGCCGATCGCCGGCCCCAGCCAGTGCCGGGCGCCGCCCAGCACGCTCATCAGCACAACGTAGAGCGGCACGGCGATGCCGAAGGTGTCGCCGACCGTGAGAAAACCGACATAGACGGCATGCACGCCACCGACCGCGCCCGCGATGCCCGCCGAAAGCGCCAGCGCCGCGAGCTTGTAGCGGAAGGTCGGCACGCCCTTGGTTTCGGCGACGTCCTCGTCGTCGTGGATGGCGGCCAGCCCCATG
Source organism: Caenispirillum bisanense (assembly GCA_945878895.1). GTDB lineage: Bacteria > Pseudomonadota > Alphaproteobacteria > Reyranellales > Reyranellaceae > CAMDVZ01. The sequence goes on from CAMDVZ010000013.1 coordinate 23,176, forward strand.
CCCAGCCGCGAATGCGCCACCCACCAGGCGATGACCATGGTGGCGGCGCACAACACGAAGCCCAGCACGTAGATGCTGCCGCTTTGCGAGGCGACGATTTTCGGCACCGGCACGTTGCTGAGGAAGACGCCGGAGCCGCCGTCGATGGGCGTGTTCAGGATCACCGTGGCGACGATGAAGGTGACGGCCAGCGTCAGCAGCGCGAACAGTTCGCCGCGCAGCCGCTTGAGGCGGAACACGACGGCGCCGATGCCCACGCCGAGCGCCGCGGCGACCAGGCCGGCGAGTGGAATGGTCGCCAGCAGCGGCACGTCGTGTTTCGCGGCGAGATTGGCGGTGGTGTACATGCCGGCGCCGAAGAAGGCGGCGTGGCCGAAACTGAAATAGCCCGCGAAGCCGCTCAGGATCGCCCAGCTGGTGGCGAGCGATATCCAGAAGAAGACGAGGTAGAGGAAGGAATCGTAGAAGGCCGGCATGCCCGCCATCGGCAGCAACGCGAGGCCAAGCGCGCCGGCCGCCGCGACGGCGCCGGCCAGTCCGGTTTGCGCCCTCATAGCCAGTCCGGCTGCCACAGCAACAGGACGATCAATGCCGAGAACGACACGACGGGCGCCCAGGCCGGGCTGAGGAAGGCCATGGCGATCGACTCGCTGGCGCCGATCAGCAGGCCCGCCACCAGCGCGCCAACCGGATTGCCGACCCGGCCGATGATGACGACGGCGAACACGACGCCGAGCCATGCCCAGATTTGCGACGGCGCCAGCGTCGAGATGAGCGCGATGAAGGCGCCCGCGACGCCGGCATAACCGGCGCAGATGCCCGACAACAGATAGGACAGCCGCTTGTGGTCGACGCCGTAGGCCGCGGCGATGTCGGGATCCTCGGCACTGGCGCGCAACGCCTTGCCGACATAGGTCCAGCGCAGCCACGCCCAGGTTGCCCACGCCAGCGCCGCCGCGGCGAGACAGGCGGCGAGGTCGAGCACCGGCACGTAGAGCGGTCCGATCTTGAACGAGGCGCTGGCGTAGTGCGTTTCGAGCCGGCGGTAGTCGGCGGTCCAGACCAGCTGGATGCCCGACTCGACGATCACGCTGAGACCGAACGTCACCAGCAACGAGGCGAGCTCGCTGACCCGGAAACGCAGGAACACCCAGTGCTGCGCCACGCCGAGGCAAAAGAACAGCGGCACGACGAGCATCGCCGCCCACCACGGCGCGATGCCGTAACTCTCGTGCAGCTGGTAGACGAGATAGGCGCCGAGAAAGGTGATCGCGAAGTAGCCGAGATTGACCAGCCGCAGGAGGCCCCAGCTCAGGCTGAGGCCAAGCGCCAGCAACCCGTACAGGCCACCCGCGAGCAAGCCAGAGACGAGCGCCTGGCCGATGACGACGGCGCTGGGCACCGCGCGCGATCCAGCGAATCTCGCGGCGACGCTACGGCGACACCAGCGAGACGCCCGGCGCGGCGAACTCCTTGGGCCACACGACCTTCCAGTTGTTGCCCTGGTTCTGTTTCACCAGCTGCGCCGGGTCGCCGTGGTTGAACGGGCCATCGAAGCGCATCTTGTTGTAGATCGTCGTGGCGCCGTTCTTCTTCAGCCACGTCGCGATGGTCCGGTCGTCGAGGCTCTTCGAGCCGTTCACGCCCTGCTCGAGAATTTGCCACTGCGAGAACATGCCGGCTGCCTGTGCGTCGAGTTCCTTGTAGGGCAGGTTCATCCTGGTGGCACGGTCCTTGTAGAGGTCGGCCAGGCGCTTGACGCCGGGACGGCTCAGGAACGGCTCGTCCGGTTCGAGGAAGGTGGACGCCAGCGCGTTCTTGCCATCGGGCGACATCGCCAGCGGACCCGGCGCGGGATAGAGATGGAAATGGTGCTTCGGAACGTAGTCGAGCTTTTTCAGCGCCTCCAGCAACATGTTGCTTTCCAGCCCGAGCGAACCCACCCACAGGAAGTCCGGATTGGCGTCCTTCACGCGCGCGGCGATGGCGCCGAAATCGCGGGCGCCGAACTCGTACTCCAGATACATTAGCACGTTCAGCCCGCGCTCCTTGGCGACGTCGCGCGTGCCCTCGGCCATGAACTGCGCCGAGGGGAACTTGCTGGTCAGGATCGCGACTGTCTTCGGCGGATTCTTCGTGCCGGCGACGGCGTCGAACACGACCTTGGGGTAGCTCTTGTTGGGCTCCGAGCCGAACGGCGTGGCGGGAATCTGCAATTCGTAGTTCGCGAGCCGGGGGATACCCATGCTGTTCTGGATGAACAGCTTGCCGTAGCGCTGCGCGACGCCCATCGCCGCGAGGATCGGCGAGGTCGCGTAGGGTCCCATGATCAGGTCGACCTTGTCGACGGTGATCAATTTTTCGTAGAGGCTGCGGCAGACCTCGGGCTTGGACTGGTCGTCGAGCAGGATCCATTCGACGGGGCGGCCAAGGAAGCCGTCGCGGGCATTGATCTCCTCGACCGAGATTTCGGCCGCGATCTTGTGGATGCCGGCGGTCTGGGCCAGCGGTCCGGTCAGCGACAGGGTGCCGCCGACGCGGACCGGCTGGCCCGACGGTGCTGCCCGTCCGCCGGAAGCGGTGCCGAACGCGGCCATGCCGGCAAGCCCACCAAGCACGTGGCGACGGCTGGCGTCGCGACCGAAATTGCCCATCGTTTCCCCCATCGTCGCGCGCCGGCCTTGTCGTGGTGGGCGGCTCTTTAGAGCGCATCATGAGAGCCGGAAACCGATTTGTAAACGGCGGATGCGGCACCTGACGAGTGTTCGAATCGCGATTGCCCGAAGCGGGGCCGGGCTCTAGCAGCCTGTCGGACTTAAAGCATCGTGGGGGATGGTCGGGGATTCCCACGGGAATCGCGTCCGTATAGAATCGTGGGACGGCTTTGGGAAGGAGCGCCCCGCGATGAGCAACTTCCGCCCGACGGACCGCGAGACCAGCTATCT